>CAYGBW010000001.1:0-4553 GCA_964348185.1 uncultured Thermodesulfobacteriota bacterium
GCCGCCAGGCCGAGTTCGGAAGATCGAACGACCGAGCCTTAGAAGGGGTCAAAAACTCCGGACAGAGAGGGTCAGGGGCGTTTTTCAGTGACGACTAGGTAAGGAGGACCCTATGGAGAAGACGGTTCTGATGGAGGAGATGACGTGGCGAGAAATCAAACAGGCCGTACAGGATGGAAGGGATACGGCCATTCTTGTTGCTGCTTCTGTGGAACAGCACGGCCCCCATCTTCCGACCGCAACCGACACCCTGATCGGCTATGCCCTCGCCGAGGGGGTGGCGAAAAAGATGGGAAATGCGCTGGTCGCCCCGGTGCTCCGGCCGGCACTGTCCCGCCACCATATCGATTTCCCCGGCACCATTACCCTCCGAATGAAAACATTTGTGAAGGTTCTCGAAGAAACCTGCCTGTCCCTTCACCATCACGGCTTCAAACGCGTTGTGCTCTTTGTCTCCCATGGGGGGAATTCAGACGCTTTGAATGCATTCATCCCCAGCATCGCCAAAAAGGTCGCTCCTGATATGCGACTCCTTGTGGTCTACCCCGTGGAAAAGAACGTCAAATCCCTGCAGGAGTTTCTGGCGAAAAAGGGGATAACGCGGCAGAAGGCAGGCGTTCACGCTGGATACAGTGAAACCTCTGTGATGTTGTTCCTAAGACGAGACCTGGTCGCCATGGACAAAGCCAGGCCAGGCCTCACGGATGAGGATTTCTATCAACCGGAAAACATCGGGAGGTCGAAGATCAGCTCCTTCATCCACGGCGTCAAATCGCAGAGTGAAAACGGCATCCTGGGGGATCCAACCGGGGCGAATCCAGAAGTGGGAAGAGAGATCTTCGAACAGAAGGTCAACGACATCCTCGAGGAGATTCAGAGCGATTTGACAGCATAGGAGAAAGTCGATGGAAGAAAAACTGCTTATGGAAGAGATGAGTTGGGTGGAAATAGAGGATGCCATCCGGGAGGGGAAGACGACGGTCTTGGTTGTATCCGGTTCCATCGAACAGCACGGCCCTCACCTTCCAACGGGTACAGACACCCTCCTGGCGTATGAGATAGCAAAGGGGGCGGCCAGGCGTCTTGGAACGGCCCTCGTTGCGCCCGTTATCCGTCCTGCTCTGTCTGAACACCACATGGGCTTTTCAGGCTCATTTACCCTGAGTTGGGAAACTTACTCCGAGGTCCTGGAAGACTATTGTGAGAGTCTGGCGAGATCCGGCTTTAAGGACATTGTGCTCATGACCTCCCATGGCGGGAACACCGCAGTCATGACGGCTGTGACGCCAGATATTGCGAAAAAGCTATACGGCCGGGTGAACATTCATCTGATCGCCCATCTTGCCAAAACCTGGGAGGAAGAAACCGCATTCCTCCAAGGCCAGGGCATATCCCGGGGAAAGGCGGGCGTCCATGCTGGATACGCGGAAACGTGCGAGATGCTGGTTGCGAATTCCCCTCTCGTGAAAATGGAGTGGGCAGAGAAAGGGTTGGATGATGAGTCCTTTTACGACCCTCAGAATATCCCCCGATCTCAGATCGATTTATTTACTCTGGGGATAAAGCATTTCTCTGAAAATGGCATTCTTGGGGATCCCCGTGGCGCCAATCGTGAGGTGGGAGAAAAGCTCTTGGAGATAACCGTTGACGGTCTTGTCAAGTTGATCTCCCATGCGTTGGGTTCGAACAGGTTGTGACGATTGGCTCCCCTCAAACCCGGCACGACCCGGGGCGATCAGCCTTGCCCGTAGCGAAAACAACGAACCCAATGATCCGGGGCCACCTCCTCCAGTTCCGGCGTGTCCTCCCGACACTGGTTATCCGCTTCTGGGCACCGGGTATGGAAATGGCATCCCTCCGGGGGGTTGATCGGACTCGGTACGTCTCCCTGCAGGATAATGCGGTCCCGCTTCAAATTTGGATTGGCTATTGGCGATGCGGCAAGAAGGGCTCTGGTATAGGGATGGATAGCCTGATCATAGAGAATTCGGGTGGGAGACAATTCGACGATTCTCCCCAGGTACATGACCGCAATCCGGGTGCAGAGATGTTCAACGACCGTCAGGTCATGGGAGATAAACAGATAAGTCAGCCCGAATTTCTTCTGGAGTTCTTGGAGAAGGTTGATGACCTGGGCCTGGATGGAAACATCCAGTGCCGATACAGGCTCGTCGCAGACAAGGAGTCTGGGATTGAGGGACAGGGCTCGGGCGATGCCGATACGCTGCCGTTGTCCCCCTGAGAACTCATGGGGGTAGCGGTTGAGGTGTTCTTCCTTCAGTCCAACCTCCTGAATGAGCTGTAGAACCCGTTCTTTCTGAAAGGGGGAATCTCCCTTCTTGTGGATGATAAGAGGCTCTCGAACGAGTTGGGCTACCGTATATCTCGGGTTGAGGGATGAATAGGGATCCTGAAATATGATCTGCATCTCCTCCTTTAGTCGGCGCAGCTTGACCTTGTCAAGATCCAGAACATTCCGGCCGTCATAGGTTATCATCCCCTCGGTGGGGTCCTCGAGACGTAAGATGAGCCGTCCAAGCGTCGATTTGCCGCAGCCACTCTCGCCCACCAAGCCAAGGGTCTTTCTTTCTGCGATCGTGAGGGAGACGCCGTCGACGGCTTTGACAAACCCGACCGATTTTCGGAAAAGGCCTTTCCCGACGGGATAATACTTCTTGAGATTCTCAACCTTGACCAGATCCTGCCTTTTCACATTCCCCTCGAGGAGCCAGAGAGCCAGCAGCGGCTCTGATGTCCTGGAGTCACCTCAAACATGGGAGGCTCCTCCCCAGAACACCGGGTGGATACCCGCTCACACCGATCGCTAAACCGGCATCCTCTGGGCAGATTCATCAGGCTCGGGACGACCCCAGGAATCGCACCGAGAGGCTTGCCCCGCTGTTGAGGGATATCCGGTCGGGGGATGGATCTCAAAAGCCCCAGGGTGTAGGGGTGTTGGGGATGGTTAAAAACCTCAAGGACATCGGCGTATTCCATTATTCTGCCTGCGTACATGACCGCCACGAACTGGGCCATCTCCGCGATGACACCCAGATTGTGGGTAATCCAGATGATTGAGGTGCCCATTTCTTCTTTGAGTTTCAGCATAATGTCCAAGATCTGAGCCTGAATGGTCACGTCCAGCGCCGTCGTCGGCTCATCGGCGATCATTAACTTGGGTTTGCATGAGATGGCCATGGCGATCATGACGCGTTGCCTCATCCCGCCGCTCAATTGATGGGGGTAGTCTTTCGCCCTTTTTTCAGGGGCAGGGATGCCCACCATCCTTAGAATCTCTATCGATCGGTCGAGGGCTTCTCTCTTTCCGAGACCCTGGTGGAGTCTGAAGGATTCCGAGATCTGGTCCCCTGCCCTGAACACCGGGTTCAACGAGGTCATGGGCTCCTGGAAGATCATGGATATTTTGTTCCCTCTAATCCTTCTCATTTCAGACATCGATACCCTGAGGAGATCCAGACCTTCAAAAACAATCTCACCCCCCTGTATTTTCCCAGGTGGACTCTTGATCAATCCCATGACGGAAAGGGCTGTGACACTCTTGCCACAGCCGGATTCTCCCACAATACCCAGGATCTGTCCCCGTTTGACCGTGAGATGGAGGTTGTCAACAGCCCTCGCCACACCGACGGGTGTGGAGAAATAGGTCTTTAGCCCCTTGACTTGCAGCAGTTCGGCATTCATCGCTTGTCGTTCATGTTCCTGAATCGTCTGCCCCTTTCGGGGAGCGTAGGCCCATGATAGCAAATATCTCTTGGAATTGTCAAAATCCTAAGCCCAGGGTTTCCAGATTCTTCCCTCTGCCAGGATGGAGAAGGGGAATCCCAGCGATGAAACCGGTCTTTTGCTGGGAATTGCCAGACTCAACTTAAAAACGAGAGTCATGGGCATTTCGGTGAAGGTCAAAGGAACCTGTGAGTCTTTCCGAAACTAGGTTGATCAACTTAGATCTCAAAGCACCCCTGGCAGACTACGAGATTTTCTATGACTATGTCGGTGAGGGTTACGGCGTGGCCACCGAGTCGGGAATCGAAGCCATCAAAATCGCAGCCAGAACAGAAGCTCTCCTGCTCGATCCGGTCTGTACGGGCAAGGTCATGGCCGGCCTCATCGGCCTGATCCGCAGGGGGTATCTGACCAGAGAGAACACGGTCATCCTTATCCATACCGGTGGCACACCGGGAATCTTTCTCGATCTGGTTGACCGATACGACCAAACAGACTGAAGGAGCAGGCGGTTTTGAGGGTCTCGGGTTTGCAACTCATTGAAGTAAAGTGGTCTATTTTTTCATTCGCTAGGTTCAAACCCTCCTTTCAGGCGAAGAGCTTCAGCATATTGGCATTTTGAATGTCGAATATCGAACAAGGAATTTCGAATGATGATCTTTTCCCTTCGACAATCATAATTGCTTGTTCGATATTCTGCGGTTCAACCCACCTACGGCGGATCAGTTATGCTAGAAATCTACCTGCTTTAGCAGGGAATGGATTAATTTCCATTGCGACTCCTCTCTGGCTCATGAGTTACTGGAATG
>CAYGBW010000002.1:0-18587 GCA_964348185.1 uncultured Thermodesulfobacteriota bacterium
AGAATGAGGTAAACCGCGACAAAGAGAAGCGCTGATACAAAGGGTGGGAAGCGCAAGGGTATTTCCGATATCATGGAGGAGAGAATCCCCTGCTCCTCAAGATTGGTGCTTGAGTGAACAACAGGAGGCCTCAAGGCCAGAATCTCGCTCCAAAAGGCGCGCCTGCCGGCCCAATCGGTAAACGGAGGGCTCATGTAGTCAACAGCAAAAAAAAGGACCCGTCCCAACCCGATCTCCTTCTGGATGAGAACCGCCGTGTCGCCCTCCTTGAGCAGAGCCGCGGACTCCTCGACGTTAGCGTTCACGATCAGAAACGGATCGGGGCTGGTCAGTCTCTGGCCACAGAACGCTTCCAAAGAAGTGAGTTCAGAAGTCTCTTTAAATCCCAATATATTCACCGGCAGGAGGCGCCTTGTCCTTTCCTCCAAAAAGGGTCCGGTGTTATGCGATCCGGCTGTGATGAGGTAGCCCCCTTTCCTTATCCATTCAGTCAAAGCGATAAACTGTCTTTCCCTAAGGTGCCTCAGGGCGCTGGCATGGAGAATGAGCATTTCCACCCCGTCATAGCCATACCAGGTTTCCGGCAGGAACGGGGCTCGTGAGCTAACGGCCTGCACCCCCTTTGGCAGGCCAGACAAAAAGCCCGGGGCAATTCTGGTCCCCAAGACGAGGATCAAACCCTCGGTCGTATAGCGAGCCCTCAGGTCCACGGAAGTGGAAAGAATCGTCTTTTCAGCCTGTCGCACTCGAATGATCACGGGATGGGTGTATGAATCAATAAAAACGGCAAAGGAGTAGAGTTTCTTTGAATTCGTGGGAAGTTCCACATCCATCGAATAGGTGGTATCATGGACATCCCGACGGTATTCACTCCCAGAAGTGACGACGACCTCTAAAGTTCCGTTAGTGGCCCTGCCTCTGTTTTCAAGCGTGACATTTAAGGGGGTCCAGCGGTCTAGCTGGAAGAGACCGTTGAACCCGAGGGAGTACTCCATCCCGATGGGGGCGGAAGAGGCGGGAATAGGCCAGACAAGGAGGACGAAAAAGAGAGGCCCGAAGAGGTATTTAAAGAAGTTGAAAAAGGACCGATGTAGGACCATCCGGCTGCCTCTGACTTGGAGAACGCTTTGCCACCCTTTCTTGTCAGCGAGACAAACCTCACGTTCCAACATACGGAGAAATGCACCCATAGTCAAGGGGGAGATTCCACTGGAGTTTTCTGAGTTTTTGGCTTCCACGGGTCGGACTGTGGCCCAAATCCCTTCGAGTCGTTTATCCTCACCCGGGGGGGCGAGTTCCGGGTACGAAGTGGCGCAAGCACCCAATCCCAGAGGGGAGCCTCGTGCAGAACGCGCTTGACGGTTGCCACTTCGATGTGACAGTATCGAGGGGTGCCAAGGTTAGCTCGATTAGATGCCCCTGGGGTTTTGTCCTGGCTGGCCGGTAAGGGGTTGGGGTATTCCGAGGCGGAGGTTGCTCGGGGCATAGGGGTGACGAATTCATGTGTAACCAGAGCGGCTTCAGAAGGAGAAGCTCTGCACATGAAAAAGTATGTCTGAGGAGCCAAGCACGTTCTGCACGAGCCTCCCCTATTATACATCGTCACCCAGGTTTACTCCCACATCACCCCCGAGGAGCGAGCCCGGAGCGTGAGTGGGTTGTAGAGTGAGAATGAAAAGTCATGACCAAGTTGACTATTCTCAAATAGTCTGCTATGTATATGGAGTATACAATGTCCACTCAGTAAACGTGAGGTAGGTTTTGATGAAAACAGCGAACATATCAGCTCGTCTCGACCGTGAGGTGGCAAGAAAACTAGACCTCCTGGCAAAAGCCACTGCCAGGTCCAAATCCTTTTTGGTGGCCAAAGCGGTTGAAGCCTACGTGAACGATCAGGCATGGCAAATCGAGGCCATTCAAGAGGGGATCAAAGAAGCCGACAAAGGGGATTTTGCTACCGATAAGGAAGTGACGAGCGCTTTCAAAAAGTGGGGCGTGAATGCAGATTAGGTGGCTCCGGCTTGCCTTACAGGACCTGGAAGAGGTCGCTGGATTCATTTCCCAGGATAACCCTGAAGCAGCAAGGGTGCTCGTCAAACGGATATGGGATGCCGCTCAGACTCTTGCCGAGCATCCGCACTCGGGCCGAGCCGGCCGGGTACCAGGAACCCGGGAGCTCGTCATCGGAGGCACCCAGTACATCCTTCCCTACCGTGTGGTTGAAAATGAAGTGCAAATCCTTCGTGTACTGCATGGAGCGAAGAAGTGGCCCAAGCGCTTGTAAGAAGAAGAAACAGCCGGCAACCTCGCAGCCTCGGTCAATTCTGCCTTTACAATAAGCAACTCAAGAATTGAGCTCAGATCGACACCTGGAAACCGCTTTGCCAGCGATTCTCCTACCTCTCGGTATTCCCGGAGTATTTCCTCTGATATCACCAGTTGAATCCTGTCCTCCCGCCATGCTTTGAGAATCTCATAGGGAGGCCCTCTGAAAAACACGCCAGAGACAAACACGTTCGTATCGAGTACGACTCTCACTTGCGGCCCCGCACCCGGGCAACCGCCGCGCTGATGTCTGACCGTTTCATACCGGCTCTTCTGGCCTGTTTTCGCGCTTCAGAAATGAGATAATCGAGCTCAAATCCGCTCTCTAACCAGATCCAGAACGGCCTATTTCATAATATCGCAGCTATGTTCCAGTTAGGCCTTCTAAGACGGAAAAAGTCTTCCACGCGCCGAGGTTGTTATCGGCCCTAATTCTCGGGGAAAGATGTACCCTCATACGTAGGGGCGGGCTTTATGCCCGCCCGTGGCGGCGCTTTTGAGTGTGCTTTTCGGGCGGGCATAAAGCCCGCCCCTACAGAAAAAAGTCGACTTCCATTGTCTTTCCGATATTCACTCTGCTGCAAATGTTGGCGAAGAGCCCGGGGTTGGATTGACAGGGAGGTGAAAGGGGTGTATAATTGGTCTGACAGTCTAACCAAAAATCCTCATTTTCGGCTCCGATTATGTCTCCTCTGCTCAAACAGGTCAAGAAAGAAAAGATATACGAGGACATTGTCAGGCAGATTAGCCGCCTGATCAAGAATGGAAAGTTCAAGACAGGGGATAGATTGCCTCCTGAAAGGGATCTGGCTCAGACCTTTAAAGTCTCGAGGGCTTCGGTGCGCGAGGCGATTCGGGTCCTGGAGTCCGAGGGGTTGGTGAAGACCCGGGTGGGCGACGGGACCTATGTGGAAGCGAGTTCTGTTGAAGATCTGGTGAAGCCCCTTGCAGCGGCTATGGTTGTGGGCAGAGAAAGCCTCGTGGAGATCTTTTCGGTGCGAAAGATGATCGAACCGGAACTTGCCTTCCTCGCTGCAGAGAGGGCGACGGGCGATGAGATTTCGGAGTTGAAGCGCATTTTGGATCATCAGAAAAAACAAGTTCGAAAGCGGCGTCTCGTTACCGAGATGGACTATTCCTTCCATCTGCTTTTGGCAAAGATGGCCAAGAGCGAGGTCTTTTTGAGGGTCTATAAGACCTTGACTGAACTGACGAATCAGACAAGGGAGGAGTTTCTCCAGGAGGGCGATCGGCCCCAAAAATCGGTCGGGGGTCATGAAGAAATCATATCAGCCATCGAGAAAAGGGACCCTGCCCTTGCGAAGAAGGCCATGTCCCATCACCTCATGACCATCGAACGAGAAACGCTGAAGGCCAGCTGAGAAAGTCGCAGGCCCAAACATGTTTAGAACATTAGAAAATTCGAATTTTGATATTGTCCTTCGACTTGGCTCAGGATGGTGAGTCCTTCGACTCTGCTCAGGACCGTGAGCTTGTCGAACGGCTCGTCGAACCATTTCGGGTTTTGAATTTCGTGCTTCGAGTTTTGAATTTTGACATCTCCATACGGACGATCAATTTTAGTGTAACTTTTGTAAACTACTTCTGGGACGTAATAAGAGATGGTTAAAGAAACAAAACCAGGTTCTGTCTCCGAAAGAAGAATGCTCGTTGTCCATGAAGCTCCGATTGATGACGTGGGCAAAAGGATTGCGAGAATTCAGCCGGAGGATATGGCGGAGCTCGGTGTTAAGGTCGGTGACGTGGTCGAGATCCGGGGTTCCAGCAAAACCGTGGCCAAGGTTTTGCCCATTACAAACGCCTTCCTCGACAGGAGGGCGATTCAGATGGACGGTTTGACCCGGGAAAACGCCGGTGTTGCTCTGGATGATTTCGTTGAAATCAGAAAAACCGTACATCATCCGGCGGAGACCCTGCTGATTTCTCCTGTTGATGTGACCAGACCGCTGCCACAGGAAGATGAGGCCCAGCAATTGACAGGAATCATTGGTGGTCTCCCCGTGATTGTGGGTGACAGACTGGAGGTCCCCCTGTTTGGATACGGTCGTCAGTACTTTCTGGTGGAAGGGACGATCCCGCAAGGAACGGTTGTGGTCAACGCAAACACCCAGGTCAAGGTGAAACAGCCTGACATCTCTGGCGAGCGGGCTTCCCGGGTCTCCTATGAAGACGTGGGGGGGTTGGATGCCGAGCTGCAAAGGGTCAGAGAGATTATTGAATACCCGATGAAATATCCGGGCCTCTTTGAAAAACTGGGAATTGAAGCGCCGAAAGGCCTACTTCTCATCGGTCCCTCGGGTACAGGCAAGACACTGATTGCCAGGGCCGTTGCCAGTGAGGTGAAAGCCCACTTCATCCACATCAACGGCCCGGAAATCATGAACAAGTTCTATGGTGAAAGCGAAGCCAGGTTGAGGCAGTTTTTTGATGAGGCGAGGGAAAATGCACCGAGCATCATTTTTATCGATGAAATCGATGCCATTGTCCCCAAACGGACAGAGTCGATTGGAAGTGTTGAAAAACGGGTTGTGGCGCAGCTTCTGGTTCTACTCGATGGCCTGGTCATCCGAGGCAAGGTCGTCGTGATCGGGGCGACCAATGCGCCAAATCTACTGGATCCGGCGCTGAGAAGGCCTGGGCGGTTCGATCGAGAGATTATGATCAATCCACCGAACCGGCTTGCCAGGCTGGAGATACTGAAAATCCATACCCGGACGATGCCCCTTCATTCGGACGTGGACCTTGAAAAGCTCGGTGAGATCACCCACGGGTTTGTGGGGGCAGATCTTGCGACCCTGGCCAAAGAGGCCGGTATGGTGGCCCTTCGGCGAATTCTCTCTCAGATGCGCAGCCAGGGCGAGGACTTTGCAGAGGCAGATCGGGTCGAAGTTCGTGTCGAAAATAGGGATTTCTTGTCGGCTTACAAAGAGATCGAACCCAGTGCCCTGAGAGAATTCTTACCGGAAAGGCCCGGGATTAAACTGAGCGATGTGGGCGGATTAAAAGGCATCAAAAGGGACCTCCTTTCTCTGATCGGGCTACGGTTGAACCTGTCGGGGGATGATAAACCCATTGATGGGGGAATGTTGCCCAGGGGGCTCTTTTTTGTCGGTCCTCCTGGGACAGGAAAGACACGGCTGGCCAAGGCGATTGCCGGTGAGTTGGAGATACCCCTCATCAACCTCTACAGCTCGGTCCTCTTCTCTCGCTGGGTCGGGGAGTCTGAAAGACAACTCGAAGAGGTGTTTAGGAAGGCGAAGCACGTTGCTCCGTGCATTCTACTGTTGGATGAGGTGGAGGCAATCGCCCCGGTCAGGAGAACGACCGATGACTCGGGCGTAACGCAGAGGATTGTCAGTCAGCTCTCCAGAGAGATCGATGAAGCAAAGGATTTCAAGGACTTGATAATTATTGCCACCACCAATCGCATGGATCTCGTAGACCCAGCATTGATCCAATCAGGCCGTTTTGACTACATCGTCAGATTTCATCAGCCTGACAAGGAGGAGAGGTTTGAGATCTTCAAGATTCACGCCAAGGACTTGGGCGTTCAACCCCCGGATTTGAAGAGGCTGGCAAGAATGAGTGAGGGATTTGTGGGGTCAGACATTGAGAATGTGTGCCGAAGAGTTCGTTTGGCAGCGATGCAGAGGTATGATCCTAGTCAGGCTGCGGAAGCCCTGAGCGTTGATAGGGAGGATTTTCAAAAGGCATTGGAGGCGGTCAGAGAGCGGGTTCATATGGGCCGATCAATCGGAGATGGGGGAAAGGAGGATGTACCGAGTTGCCACTGAAAAATGCCCTTTCGCTCTCTGAACGAAGTTTTTGACCCGTTCTAAGGCTCGGTCGTTCGATCTTCCGAACTCGGCCTTGCGGCCTCAGACAGCGGAATCTCGCCCCTTCGGGGACACTCCCTTCGCCAAGACGGGTGGCCCCAAAAACTTCCTAATGTTCGCTACAAGGGCATTTCTCAGTGGCAACTACCTGGAGGAAGAGCCCCAGAGTGATACTGCGACAGAGAGGGGGTGGGAGAGTGATTTGAAAGGGTAACGATATTCTCTTTGCTCTCTCCTCATGGCAGAAACACAAGAATCTCTTGGAAGGAGGATTTCTGGATGGGAAAGGTGCAGGAAATAACCGTTTGGGCGGCAGGGGTTACTCAGGACAAAGAAGCCCGCGACGTCGCACAGTGTCTGGCGGCTGCTGCTGCCAAGGAAGGAAAGTTCGTTCAGGCTTTTGATAACTATGTCGATCTACCGGATCGGGTGAATGTCCCCGTGAGGAAATACGCCAGGATCAGTGATTCGGAAATCGAGGAAAAATACCTCTACGAGAATTACAATCCAGAGATCGTTATCCTGGTGGAGCCCACGCTGGTCAAAGGTGTCGATGTTTTGAACGGCATGAAAGCGGGATGTCTCATTCTCAACACAGACCGCAGCCCGGAAGAAATCCTCAAATTCATCCCCGACAAAGGGCCCCTGAAGAAGATTGCCTGCGTCGATGGGACGAGAATCTGTCCCAAGGCGCTGATCGACTTTTCCGGATCTGAAGGGGCAGCCGATGCGGTTGGCATTGGCGTGGGGCTGGGAGCCGTCCTGGCTGGCGCGGCGGCCAAGGTCTCCGGGTGTGTGAGGATTGATTCATTAATGGCAGAAGTACGCAACTCAGAGGCGGCAAAAAGAGGGTTTGACGAAGTGGTAATCAGGGAACTCTAGGACAATTTGGTGAAAGGAGTTGTCAAGGATGAAAACGTATATCTACACGGTCAAAATCCCCAAAGAGAAACTCCTGCCGGAAGCGGGAATCGTCAAGTCCCCTTCACCGAGTGGTGAACAGGAAGGCATGGTGACCGGATGCTGGAGAGCTCTTCGCTCAATTATTGATAAGGAAAAATGCACCAAGTGCAAGACCTGTTGGATTTCCTGCCCAGACGAGTGTATCAAGGCGACGGATGAAGAAATGACGATCGATCTAAAATACTGCAAAGGCTGCGGCATCTGTGCGAATGTCTGTCCGGTGGGCGCCATCGAGAGAAGACCTGAACTCGACTTTGAAGGGGGTGTGGTCCGACTGGAGAAGCTGTTCTGAGAACACGGGGAGGTGAAATAGAGATGGGAACCAAGAGATTTCTGACAGGATTAAGCGCGGCGGCAACAGCCGTCAAAATGGCCGATGTTGATGTGATCACATCATTCCCGATTCGTCCCTATACCGGGGTGATGATGCAACTCTCCCAAATGGTGGCAAATGGTGATCTCGATGCAGAATTCATTCATGCAGATGGAGAGCACGCCCAGTTATCCATCTGTCACGGTGCTTCCGCAGCCGGGGCGCGGACGTTTACGGGCAGTTCCGGTGTTGGGGTCACCTATGCCTTTGAAACCTATTCCCCGATTTCTGGGGGACGGTGTCCTGTCCAAATGCTCATCGCCGATCGAACGCTGGATCCCCCCGGGGACTTTGGTTCCGAGCACACCGACGCCCTCGGCTGCCGTGACCAGGGATGGATCATGGGTTGGGCAGAAACCCCCCAAGAGGCGTTTGATAACACGCTGATTTATTACCGAGTTGGGGAAGACCCTCGGGTGAGATTACCCCAGTTCAACTGCCATGATGGCTACTTTGTCAGTCACATCCCGGGTGAGGTCGAAATTCCCGACCAGTCCCAGGTGGATGAATTCCTTCCACCCTACCAGCCGGTCCACCCCCTCGACCCCGAACATCCGGTGGGGCACGGGCCACAGATTTTCCCTGATCAGGGGCCCGCTCTGGAGGCTATGCGATTCAACGCCATGATGGCGGCTGTGCCCGTCATCGAGGAAGCCATTGAGGACTTCGGCAGAATCTTTGGCAGAAGGTATTCGCCCTTTGTGGAGGAGTATGCGACCGACGATGCGGACCTTGTTTTTTTCATCAATGGCGCCCATGCCCATACGGCGCGATATGCCATCAAACATTTGCGCGCCAAAGGGTTGAAGGTCGGACTGGTGAAGATTCGGTTTATCCGTCCATGGCACACCGATGACGTCATGGAGAGCCTCTCCAAATTCAAGGCCATCGGCGTCATTGAGACGAACAGCTCCTTTGGTATCGCCCGGGGTGGAGGGATTCTCGGCCCAGAGGTCGCTGCGTCCCTTTACGATGCGCCCCAGAGGCCCGTGCTCGCCTCTTTCATGGCCGGCCTCGGTGGAGAACCGATCACTTTGGAAGACTTCTACTTCATGGCCGAAAAGCTTCAGAAGATCGCCGAATCTGGACAAATCGAAAAACCCGTGTACTGGCTTGGCTTTGAAGAATGAACGCGTTGGAAGGCAACGCTATCGATAAGGAGGAGTTAGATGGAGACGCAAATGGTGGAAAAACCCAAGCTCGATCGGATCCGATCCCGGCAGAAAGCCCCGGCAGAAGAGTATTATGTCTCAGGACACCGAACGTGTGCAGGTTGTGGCCCTGCGATCAACTATCGGTTGGTTGCAAAGGCGGCGGGGAAAAACACGATCTTTGTTGGCCCCACGGGGTGCATGTATGTGGCGAACACGAGTTATCTCTGTGTGCCCTTTGCCGTTCCCTGGATCCACGCTCAGATCACAAACGGTGGCGGGATCGGCTCTGGAATTTCGGCGGCCTACGAGGCCAGAATCCGGAAGGGAAAATACAAGGGGGCATTTCCCAACGTCATTGTGATGGCCGGGGACGGCGGGTCTGCGGATATTGGTCTGCAAGCCCTCTCCGGAGCGATGTATCGAAATCACGATCTTCTCTTCCTCGCCTATGACAATGAATCCTATGCAAATACGGGAATTCAAGTCTCTCCCACCACCCCTTACGGTGCCAAGACAACGTTTACTCCCCCTGGACCGATGGTTCCGGAAGGGAAAAAGCTATGGCCAAAGGATCTGGCAAGATTGATTGTTGGCGGTCATCCTGCGGTCAAATACATCGCTACGGCATCGATCGGATACCCCGTCGATCTGATGAACAAGGTCAGAAAGGCTCTTAATGTGGAGGGAGCGGCGTTCATGCAAGTTCACGGCCCCTGCCCGAAAGGATGGGGGTTTCCAGCTAACCAGACGATTGAGCTCGCGAAACTCGCGGTTGAAACGGGGATGTGGACCCTGTGGGAGTTTGAAAACGGAAGGTATACGATCAACATGGAACCGAAGAAACTCAAACCCGTTTCCCAGTACCTGGAGACCCAAGATCGCTTCAACCATTTGACCGCTGAACACAAAGAGAAGATCCAGGAATTCGTGAATCAGAAACTGGCGACCCTGGGGATCAAGGTACCTGTTGAGGCGGTGACGACGTAGTTTCGCCAAAAAGCATCATGCAAAAAAGGGCGGAAGGCTCCATGAAAGAGGGTCTTCCGCCCTTTTCATATCACAGCGACAGAAATATCGGCGGAGGATCCAAAAGGACTTCCCTTTTTCTGTAGGGGCGGGCTTTATGCCCGCCCGAAAAGCGCTATCAAGAGCGCCGCCACGGGCGGGCATAAAGCCCGCCCCTACGCGTAAGGGTTCCTCTTTCTCCAAGAATTATGTGCAAACAGTATCCTCGCCACGTGTAGTACATAGCCAGGGTGGACCCCTTTGAAAAGAGAAGAATTCACGGAGCCATTGGGGGTATTGTCCTGCCGAGGGATATTTCCCGGGATCTCAGACGAATCTCCAGACGATATGCTGTTGCACTTGGACCCCACCTATGTATATAATCCCGTGGCGCGGGTGGCCGTTGCACACGCCTGTCCAGTCCCGTCCTTGGAAAGGCGAGGAGGGGATGTTCGTGTTCCTCTTTGGGGGGGCACAACCAAATGGGAGTGGGATAACGAGGAGGGTGTGCCATGAGGCCCACGGTTGGCATTCGACGAGAAGACAAGAGCATCTGGGAGCGCCGCGTTCCGCTGACGCCAGAGGACGCCCGAGACCTCCAGACCCAACACGGTCTGAGGATAATCGTCCAAACCTCGGACACCCGCATTTTTGAAGCCAGCGAATACCTTCGGGCAGGCGTCGCGGTGCAAGAGGATATCTCACCGGCTTCGACGATCTTGGCTGTGAAAGAGATCCCCATGGAGGTCCTTGAGAGGGGTAAGACCTACGTCTTTTTTGCCCATGTCATCAAAGGCCAGCCTTACAACATGCCCATGCTCAAGCGTATGATGGAGCTGGGCTGCAACCTGATCGACTATGAGAAGGTGACCGACGACAGGGGTAACCGTCTCATCTTCTTCGGGCGACACGCCGGGTTGGCCGGGACGTTGGATACCCTTTGGGCCTTTGGGCATCGGCTCACCTGGGAGGGAACCCCGAATCCCTTTACCACACTCCAGCAGGCGCACCGTTACAGAGACCTGGGTGACGCAATCGCGGCCGTGGAGCGGGTGAAAGACCAGATCGAGGCCGTTGGCCTGCCCGAAGCGGTTTCACCCCTGATCCTGGGCATCGCGGGTTACGGCAATGTTTCTCGTGGGGTGCAGGAGATCCTGGCCCACCTTCCTACCGTGGAGATCTCTCCGGACGAGGTCGCTCATGTGGCAGAAGCCAAGGATGCCTCCCGGAACGTCCTTTACAAAGCCGTCTTCAAAGAAGAGCATATGGTGGAGCCGACTTTGTCCGACCAGAGATTTGAGCTTCAGGACTACTACGACCATCCGGAAAAGTACCGCTCCAAATTTGAGTCTTACCTGCCCCACCTCTCTATCCTGGTCAATGCCATCTACTGGGAGGGACGGTACCCCCGGCTGGTCACCAAGGACTATGTCAAGCGAGCCTACGGGGGGGATCGATCTCCCCGGCTCAAGGTGATTGGCGACATCAGTTGCGACGTTGAGGGTGCGGTCGAGGTCACGGTCAAGGCCACCGAACCGGGCGACCCGATCTTCGTGTATGATCCTGAAACGGGCGAAGCCAGAGACGGGTTGGAAGGCCGGGGGCCGGTCATCATGGCCGTGGACATTCTGCCGAGCGAGTTACCCCGGGAAGCTTCAATTGACTTCAGCCGGGTGCTCAAAGGTTACGTCGCGGCGGCTGCCAAAGCCGACTTCTCCGTTCCCTTTGACCAACTCAATCTGCCTCCGGAGGTCAAGCGGGCCGTGATTCTTCATCAGGGTCGGCTCACCCCTGGATTCCGTTATCTGGAGCGATTCTTGGCCCAACTCCCCAACAACGGGCCACAGGGAGGAAGACAATGAAAAAAGCCCTCGTTCTCGGCGCGGGTCTCGTTACGCGCCCCCACGTCGATTATCTGCTGAAGGTTCCCGAATTTCACGTGACCGTTGCCAGCCGGACCCTGAGCAAAGCCCAGGCGCTCATCGGCGACAAGGCCAATGGCACGGCCCTGCAATTGGACGTCAGTGACGAGGCCAAACTCCGGGATTTGATCGCCCAGTCAGACCTGGCTGTCAGTATGCTCCCCTATGTCTATCACCCCCTTGTCGCTCGATACTGTATCGAACTGAAAAAAGACATGTTGACCACCTCCTACGTGAGCGACACCATGCGGGAGCTGGACGGTCCGGCCAAAGAAGCGGGGGTGATCATCATGAACGAGATCGGCGTCGATCCCGGCACGGACCACATGTCGGCCATCCAGGTCATCCACCGTGTGTGGAAGCAGGGCGGCGAGGTGGTGAGCTTTACGTCTTACTGCGGTGGCCTGCCTGCACCGGAGGCCAACACCAATCCTCTGGGTTACAAATTCTCGTGGAGCCCCCGTGGCGTCATACTGGCGGGGAAGAACGCGGCCCGGTGGCGGGAGGAGGGCAAGGAGAAGTACGTTCCTGGCGAGGAGCTCTTTGACCACCGTTGGCCGGTCCCCATTGAGGGACTCGGTGAGCTTGAAGGCTACCCCAATCGCGACAGCCTCCCCTATGCCGAGATTTACGGCATTCCCGAGGCCAAGACCATCTTCCGGGGTACCCTGCGCTACGTTGGCTGGTGTGAGACGCTCCGCAAGCTGGTGGCTGCTGGCTGGTTGAGCGAAGAGCCCACAGACCTCAAAGGCCTCACCTTCAATCAGCTCACCGCCAAACTCCTCGGTGCTCCGGGTGGTGATGGGCGCAGGGAAACGATGAGCCGTCTGGACGTGGTAGAGGACTCGTACGCCTTCAAGAACTTTGAATGGCTGGGCCTGTTTTCCCATGACCCCCTGCCCGTGACGGAAGGGTCACCCCTAGACGTGATCGTGGCCCGTATGTTGGCCAAAATGAAATACACCGAAGGCGAGCGCGACATGCTCGTCATGCAGCACGAATTTATTGCCGAGTATCCCGACCGCCGGGAGAAAATCACCTCGACCCTGATCGATTACGGCATCCCGGGGGGCGATACCTCCATGTCGCGGACCGTCGGTCTACCGGCTGCCATTGCCGTGAGGATGATCTTGCAAGGGCAGGTAAAGCTCACGGGCGTCCATCGCCCTGTCATGCCCGAGGTCTACGAGCCTGTTTTGGCTGAGTTACAGGAACTGGGCATCGGTTTCACAGAGAGGGTCGAACCTCTGACCGCCTGAGATCGGACAGGACCGGGGCCTGATGGGTAATAAGAGGGCAACGAACAGGGCGACAGGGAGTGGGTTCGATGAAGGTTTACTGGGATTATGATCTAGACGGAATCGACAAGCAGTACGACATTGGTGCGACCGTGCCGGATCTGGACGTGTACATCCAGAGCTATGCAAACGTCAGCGCGCGAGCGAGGGAGAGATTTGCAGGGAGGCTCGATCTTCACTACGGGCCGACGCGGGAAGAGGTTCTCGACGTCTTTCCTGCCGACAGGTCCGGTGCCCCCATCCATCTGTTCATCCATGGCGGGTACTGGAGGAGACTCAGCAAGGACGAATCCTGCTTTATGGTTGAAACGTTCGTTCCAGCGGGTGCGACGGTCGTCGCCGTCAACTATGCGCTGGCACCGAAGGTGTCGATTGACGAGATCGTCCGCCAAAATCGGGCGGCGATTGTCTGGGTCTACCGCCATGCCCGGGACTTCGGGTCCGATCCCGAAGGGATTTACATCTCCGGTCATTCCGCGGGCGGGCATCTGGTCGGGATGCTGCTGGCCACAGACTGGGAGGGCGACTACGGCCTTGCTGCAAACCTCATCAAGGGAGCCTGCACCATCAGCGGTATCTTCGACCTCGAACCCCTCCGCTTCACCCGCATCAACGCGTGGGCCCAGCTCGATGTGGCGGCTGTGCTTCGGAACAGCCCCATCCTTCACCTGCCGGAGACGGGTTGCCCGTTGATCGTATCCTATGGTGGGCTGGAAACAGACGAGTTCAAGCGCCAGTCCGATGCGTATGCCGCCTCATGGACGGCCAGGGGTTTTCCCTGCCGCAAGGTTGACATGCCCAACTTCAACCACTTCTCCGTGGTCGAGGAGTTGAACAATCCCAAGAGTCCCTTGACCCGCGCAGTGTTCGAACAGATGTCCCTGTGAAGGGAAATGCTGCCCGACCGAGTGATTTGCCAGGACCCATATTCGCTGAATGGGATATCCGATATTTCTGAGGCCGCGCCAATCTGATTCGGATGAGGAACAGCCTGCCAACTCCTAAGATCCCAGAGTTTCCTAAACTTCTCGCCCCATTCCACGGACCGGTTACCAAGCTCCTTTGACCGGTCATTCGCACCCTTTCTGGAGATGAATCTGGGTGAAGGAGAAAGAGAACCTCGGCAAGGAGAGGTTGACCAGGGGTTCCATCAATCTCCTTCTCTATTCTGCCACAACAGAGGAGACCGGACAGTCTGGCTGGCCTCGTCTCTTGAGTTCCTGGGGGCCAAAGTCTCTTTTAGGGAAAAGGAGAAGGGATCTAGAACAGAAAAGCCGGGCAGTCCCCCGCAAGGAACAAAATCTGGCGATCCCTGGCGCACCCCCATTTCTTAAGTTGAGAAACCGTGACCGATCTGGCTAAAGGTATGGAAATCGTATCCGAAGGTTTTGGACGGTCGGACAACGGAGATACAAAGCAAGTATTGCAAGCCGATATGAGGTCGAACAGTCCGCACGACTGCTCATTCTTAGCGGCTGGTTCTCCATGGCTCAGGGGCGCTCGGCCCTGTTCTGGAACTGGTGCAACCGCGCCCGCATGCCGGGTGGAACCGAGGTGAAGTGGATGAGATAGCGCTTGCACGATTCGTCGAGGGGACGGATCACCTTGGCGTAAAGCTCCGGCGCCTCTTCCTCGCCGGCCTCCGCCTCCAACCGAAGCATTATGTTGGCGTAGGGTGGCAGCGGGCCCGATGCCTCGACCACCGCCCGCCGGTGGGATACGCTGATGAGAGTAGCGGGCTCCATCTGCTCGTCGAGATGCTTGTCGGTCAGCCGCACGTAGTGAAGGGGTACGGGTTCGGCAAGAGTTGTGCAGCTCGTCTCCTCCTCCTCAAGCACCAGCTCCGGGTGGTCTTCGTGACCCAGCAACTCACGACATCTGAGGGCCTCCTGCATGCCCTTGGCATGGACCTCGACCTCGTCACCGAGGATGAGGCCCTGGTTGGCGGCGCGTATCAGGGTAGGGGAGACGAGCACCTGCCCGCCTACAGTGAAGCTCTCGATCCGCGCCGTCAGGTTGACTGTCCGCCCCACAACGCCGTACTTCGATCGTTTGGTCGATCCGATGTTGCCTACCACCACCTCCCCGGTGTGCAGCGCGATCCCCATCTCGATCTCGGGCCAACCCTTTTGGAGGCTATATTCATTCACCCCTTGCATCGCCTTCTGCATCTCGAGGGCGCAACGGACCGCGCATTGGGCGGCGTCCTGCATCGCCAAAGGGGCACCGAAAAGCACCAGGATGGCGTCCCCGATGATCTCGTCGATGGTTCCGCCGCTTGGTTGGATCAGCTCGACCATGGCTGAGAGGTAGTGGTTGAGCAAGGCGACAACTTCGGTGGGCTCAAGCCGCTCGGCAATGGCGGTGAAGCCACGAAGATCGGACATCAGCAGGGTAACCTCACGTTTCTCTCCGCCGAGCTTAAGCCCGTCGGGCGCGTCAAGGAGCGTTTCCACGATTTGGTCGCTTGTGTAGCGGCCAAAGGTCTGGCGGATGAACTGGTTGCGACGCTCGAGCTCCTTGTTCAGGTCGGCGAGTTGCTCGTAAGAGTCCTTCAGCTGCTGGGTCATGCTGTTGAAGGCAATTGAGAAATCCCCCATGAAATCCACTTTGTGGCTGAAGTCTCCGCCCGCGATCTGCTGGGTTTTCCACGTTAGATGTCTCAGGTTAGCCTGCAGATTCTTGAGTGACTGGATTATTGCTGTTTTCCGCTTCGGGGTTTCGAAATCAAGCTCCCCCCTCGACAGGCTGAATAACAGCTCCGTGACTTTATTGTATTCTTCGATAAATCTGTTTATGTAGTCTACCGCCTGTCTGATTTCATTGTCTGGACAGTCTTCTGGGAGGCTTATGGGTGAAGCCTTTTTGCCGTTGAGAATCAAATAGAAGGCTTCCGTGATTTTGTCGATCTGCTCCTCTTTCACATTGAGCATTTTTCCTGTCCCTGCTAAGCCGGTTTTACATCAAACCTGCACACCCTGTCGCCCGAGCACCAGCAGTCGATTTCTTTCACGGTGAATTTCCCGCCGGTGTGGGCCGAGAGAAGGCCGCTGATGAACCCTTCATCGTAGGTGCAGATCGTCTCGTCGCACAGAGGCAGGCCCGAGCAGTCGAGGTCCTCGGCCACAGTCACGGTTAAGGTCATTTTTTCGAGGTCCGACTTCTCTACCCTGAGGATGCCGATCTTCATCTTTTTCAGAAGTTCCTGGAGGTCTTCAATAAAGGTGTTGAAACTGTCTTTCTCAGTCACCAGATTGTTGTAAAAGGCCCTGCCTGCGATTTCGCCTGCCTCATAGAATATCCTGTCTGCAGTCGCGGTATCGAATTCCTTTATCAGGACGTCTCTGAGCGTATACTGCATCAACCTGTAAACGCTCACATCCATGGTGAAGCCCAGGTTGGGGCGTCCCTCACCCGCGTTTCCCAGCATACACCAGTCGAACATTGACTCTTCTCTTTCCTCTTTGAACACGATCGCACCTCCTGGGCGGATTGATTACGGCCGGTTTGCTTCTTCATGGCCGCCTTCCTGCCAAATAAGAAACCGATAAGAACTCCCTTTCACTGGGCCCATTTGCAGTTCAGGAGATATTACCAGATCCATAAGCGAAGTCAATCTCGATCTGTCAATCCCGTCCTTTCATCCTTATGAATAGGAATCTATTCTCTTTTTCTTATCCCCTATTCCAGTATTCCAAACATTCCAACAAAACCGTTTCAACCCTACCTGCATTTCGTCCTGATCAGAGCGGTGACGCTCTTGAGTTCCCTCTCTTGTGGGGGTACAGGTCCTGAAGCCGTTTGATTCTCCAGTTTGCCTTCTGACCTCTGTCGGGACCTTGCCTTGAAACCGAGAAAGAATCAAAACTTCAATGCTCCAGCGGCAAGTCCGCTGACGAGATATCTCTGGGCGATGAAGACGAAAAGTATCCCTGGCAGGGCGGCCGTGAGGGATCCGGCACACATCTGGTTCCAGTTCACAAAGATGTCGCCTATGGCATCGAAGCAACCGACGGTGACGGGCTGTGCTGAGGGCGTAGACGTGAAGACAAAGGCGTAGATGAACTCATTCCAGGTCCAGAGGTAGGTGATGATTGCAGCTGAAGCGATGGCCGTGGCGCTCACCGGAATCACGATCTTCACCAGCGCGCCCGTCCGGGAGCATCCATCGACCACGGCCGCATCGATCAGGTCTCTGGGGAAGCTGTCAAAGAAAGACTTCATGATGAGAACGGCAAAAGGATAGGTCAGGTAGATGTTGGCTAGGATCATGCTCGAGAGGGTATCGACCAGCCCAAGCCAGCTGATCAGTAAGTAGAAGGGGAGGAGGAGAGAGAGGGGGGGAATGATGCGGGTAAAGATGAGTATCCATAAGAGGGTATTGGACCATTTGAATCTGAACTGGCTCAATCCATATCCAGCCAGCACACCAATCCCAGTGACAATCAGGGTCGTGGTCAGGGTCACCACAATGGAATTCTTGAGATATGAACTGAAAGGATAGTCCTCAAAAAGAAGCCTAAACGGCTCGATCGTGGGCTTATGAGGGAAGTATACCGGTGGAAAGACGTATGTTTCCTCATCGGGCTTGAAGGCCGTCACAGTGGTCCAATATATCGGTAACATCATAAAGCCTAAAAGGATTGTCGCAATGGTATAGGGCAGCACGCGGCCCCCGAAAATCCTCTCTATCATCTTAGGTTTCCCTCTTTGAGATGTATATGAAAATAGCGGCGATCAAGCTGGTAATGGCAAAAAGAACCATCCCCGCGGCAGCAGCCATTCCGAAGTTCAACGTTTTTTGGATCTGATCCCAGATGTAGTAGCCGAAGACGTAGGTCGCCCTTCCAGGTCCCCCGGCTGTCAGGGGCATAATGATGTCTATGGTTCTGAAGGAGAACATGGTGGTTATGAGGAGACCCACCATGGCAGGCCCTTTGATGAGAGGGAGGGTAATGAAGGCAAATCGATGGAGGATCCCTGCACCATCCACCCTGGCGGCCTCGTAGAATTCCGCAGGGACACTCAGAAGCGCCGCAAGAAGGATGATGCCCATGAAGGGGATTCGGGTCCAACTATCGGCAAGGATCACCCCGGCCATGGCCAGATTGAAGTTCCCATAGATGCTCAGGGGGGTCTCTATCAGGCCGATCTTCATGAACAGATCACTGATCACACCGAAGTCGGGGCTGAACATCCACTTCCAGATGATCCCGGAGATAACCGCGGGCACCGCCCAGGGGAGTATCATCAGGGACCTGAAAAGCCATGCTCCCCTGGTGATCCTGACCATGGAGAGGGCGAGGGCCATCCCCCCGAATAGAGTCAGGGCCGTTGTACCCACGCAGAATAGGGCGACCTTTTGGAAACTCAGCCAGAAGAGCCTGTGCTTGAAAAGGGCGATGTAGTTGCCCAGTCCGGTGAAGATGATAGGATGGATGTTGTCGTATCGAAGGAAGCTTGCACAGACCAGAAGGAAAGCGGGGACAAGGACCCAGAGCAAGACAATGATCAGCCCCGGAAGGTTCAGAAGGAAACCATACCAACGATCGGACAGTCTCATTCAGTAGGATCCTGAAAACTGGGGAAGGTGGGAGCCCCTCATTCTCCTAAACGGGGCTCCCGAAATCTAAAGACGATCTCATTCAGGCACAGCGTAATCATCGAGCACTTCCTGGCACTTCTCCAGA
>CAYGBW010000003.1:0-62981 GCA_964348185.1 uncultured Thermodesulfobacteriota bacterium
TAAAAAAGCCGGGTAGCCACATGACTCACGTTCAGGGTCAGGCAGCCGTGTTCGTCGGCGATGCTGCCTCTTAGGACAAAGGGCTCGTTGAGGTCGATCAGGTGGGCATAGCGGCGGAAGGCCTGGGGGAAGAGGTTGGTCTCGAAGATGGCGGTGGTGTCCTCAAAGGAGACAAACTCCATGAGCTCGTCGTGACAGGTGATCACCGTGCGGCTCGTGATGCACCAGCCGACCATGGTGACCTCCCTTCCGATGTGCTTCTTTATGTCCTTGGCCTGGATGTAGCGAAGGCCCTTGAGTTTCGGCTTGTAGAGGGTCAGGGGGTGGGTGCTGATGAGAAACCCCAGGGTCTCGGCCTCGTGGCGGAGCTGGGTGTGGTAATCATAGGCTTTCAAGGGGGGCACGGGATATTCCGTGCCGTGAAAGGCAAAGAGATGGCCTGTGCCGCCCCGCTGCTGGACGACCGTGGAGTGGCTTCTCACGTGGGCAAGGAAGATCCACATGATCTGGGATCGGCTCATGGCAGGCTCAAGCGAGTCGAAGGCACCCGCCTTGATCAGGAGGGTTCCATCGGCCTCGGGAATCGGAACCCGCCGGAGCAGATCCTGAAGGGACCTGAAGGGGCCTTCTCGCTCTCTCTCTTCGAGAATAGCCTCGGTGGTCTTCTTGTTGAGCCCCTTGATCTGCATGAAACCCACCCGGATCGCCCTCCACCGGGGAGGATGGGACGCTCCGGTGGGGGCGCTTTGATCGCCGATCGTTGTTGCATCACCTTCCAGGGCCTCGGCCCGGTAGTGAAATTCGCTCCGGTTGACATCGGGAAGAAGGACCCGGAGCCCCATGCGCTTTGCCTCTGAAAGGTAGGCAAAGGTCGTATAAAAGCCCCCCTGGTTGCTGATGACGGCGGCCATGAATTCGGCCGGATAGTGGGCCTTTAGAAAGGCCGATTTGTAGGAAACCATGGCAAAGGAAGCCGAGTGGGGCTTGCAGAACGAATAGCCCCGGAAAGACTCGGTCATGTCCCAGATTTCGTCGAGCTTCTCCCGGGTGGCGCCCCGCTTCTGGGCCCGCTCCTCGAAGAGTTTTCGATAGGCATCGAACTTTCCCCAGTCCCGCTTCTTGGTGAGGACCTTTCGCAGATCGTCCGCCTCCTCAGCGGTGAAGTCGGCGAGTGCCATGGCCACCCGAGACACATCCTCCTGATAAACCATGATGCCATAGGTTTCTTTCAGGAGGTCTCTGACAGCAGGGTGAAAGGGTTCGTAGGGTTTCCCATGGAGGCGTTCCACGTACTCGGTAATGAACCGGTTGGCTGCCGGGCGGATGATGGACGAGTGGATCACGAGATGCTCGAAATCCCCCACATCGGCCTTTTTCTGAAGGTTTCTCATGGCCGGTGACTCCACGTAGAAGACCCCCATGGTCTGGCCCGTACGCATAATCTCTTGGGCTCTCCGATCCTGGAGAGGGGAGAAACGGTGATAGGGAATCTCAATGCCATAATTCTCTCTCACCGCCTTCAGACCATCCCGGATGACGGCAAGGGACCGATTGCCCAGGATGTCCATCTTCACGAGACCCGCCTCTTCGGCCCCGTCCTTGTCCCACTGGATCACCTGGCGGCCGTCGATGGCAATCTGCATAGGGACATAGTGGGTCACCCCCTTGGGAACAATGATCACGCCGCCGCAGTGGACCGAGAGGTGTCGGGGATAGCCGACAATGGATTGGGCCTTTTCAATGATCTTCTGCCAGTGCTCATCGATATCGATTCCCCGGAAGCGGGGGTTGTCTCTGATCCGTTCCTCGATGGTGGCGGTCGGCCCATGGAAAAAAGAATATCCGATCTTCTTGGTGATGAGTCCGATGTCCGCATCGGCAAATCCATAGACCTTGGCCACCTCTCTCAGGGCGGCCCGGACCTGATAGGTCACGTGGGTGGCGACCATGGCGGTGCGCTCGCGGCCGTACTTCTCAAAGGTGTATTTCAGCACATCGTCCCGATCATCCCATGGGAAGTCCACATCGATATCGGGCGGGTCCTTCCGGTCTTCGTTGAGAAAACGCTCGAAAAAGAGATCGTATCGGATGGGGTCCACCTGGGTGATCCCCAGAAGATAGGCGATGAGGCTTGCCGCCGACGATCCCCGGCCACAGGTGTAGAGGTTCTGCCTGGCAACGTCCTCCATGATCAGAAAGTACTCGGCAAATCCCTTTCGAGCAACCAGGTCGAGTTCCTTGTCGAGCCGAATTCTGATCTCAGACGTCATCTTCCCGTAGCGGCGCCGAACCCCCTCAAAACATTTCTGCTTCAAAAGGAGAAAGAGATTTCCTTTTTCTTCCATGGCATCCCGGGAGACGATCCACGCACCCAGGTCCCAGTAGTCCTCGATCCCATCGGCAATGGCATGGGAGTTCCTCAGGGCTTCAGGGGCCCAGGCAAACTCCCTTTCCATGGTCTGGGGTGACTTGAGCCATTGATCGCTGCGGGCGTGAAGATCCGGAGAGAGCCGGCTGAACGTACTGTTCAGACCGATCACCCGGAGCAGCCGGTGTTTGTCATATTCCGTGGAATGGACAAAGTAGACACCATTGGTCACCACAGGGGGAATCCCGAGTTCCCGGGCAGCCCGGTATCGATCGATCGAACCGGGCCGCAACTCAAAGAAAAGGGTCTCCTCCCGGGGAAGTCCCGAAAGAAGCCTCAGATCCGGGGAAATGACAAAGAGCTCACCCAGGTCCTCCCCTTTCAGGGCATCGAGAAGAGAGAAGTGTTCATCCATGTGGCGCTGGGTAATGAGGCGGCACAGCGCGCTGTACCCCTTGCGGGTTCGGGGAAGGACAACTGCCGAATCCCCTGCCTCGTCATTCAGCAGGGCCCCCACAATGAGTCGAATCCCGTACTGCTCAGCAGCCTTTCGCTGATGGATCAGGCCGTAGAGGCCATTGGTGTCGGTAATGGCCAGGGTGTCAATGCCTCGTTCCCTGGCCGCCGCAAAAAGCGTTTCAGGCGAGGAAGCCCCCTCGTGGAAGCTGTAGTAGGTATGGACGTGGAGATGAAGCATGACGTTCACCGCGCTGCGGTTCGCTCAGAAGTCAGAAGTCAGACGTCAGGAGGAGAATGGACTTGGAATAACCCTCGAGCAGCTTGCTGATCTCCTCCAACTTGGACATCAGTTCGCCTGAGTCCATATATCCCAAATCTTTTGCGAGGATTAAGTAATAGCGACATTCCTCCAGGGAGCCCTGGGCGATGCTCACAAAACGGTTTTTGTCAGATTTTTTAATTTTCCTGAATCCTTCAGCGATGTTAACCGGTATGGAGACAGCAGCCCCTCTCAATTGAGGCGTCAATCCATATATTTCTCTCTTTGGAAAACTCGCAGTCGACCGATAGACAGAAAGGACAAACCGATGGGCTTTCTGCCAAACGATCAGGTCTTGAAAGGTTCTTGCTGGCTCCCTTTTCATGCTGAATTCTGACTCCTGTCTCCTGCTTATGAGACTTCTGCCCCGTAGACCACGCTCTTAAAGGAGAATCTCTCCCGGATCCGATCAATGGCCTTGACCAGAGGAGCCCCGGGCGGGGGAATTTCAAAAAGATCCATCTGAGACTGGGCTGTGCTCCACCCGTTAAAGCAGAGGGCCATCTCCTCCACGTGGACGCGACGGGTACAGGTCTCCCGTGTTAGATCGGTGAAGATCGGAATAAATGCAAAGGGCGCATAATCTGCCCGGATGAGGGGGATCGATTTTCTGCTCCGCCTTCTGTCCACATAGGTTATGGAAAGCTCCGCCCTCCTGGCAAAGTAGTCGAGCTCCCGGAGTTTTGCCAGGAGTCGGTCAGCGGTTTGGACTACGTGTCGGGTCAAAATGGCCAGGTCATTCGTCACATGGTTCAGTCGGATCCGTTCCTCCAGCCTTCGAGGCTGCTCCGGAAGGACCAGGGGAGAGGGATCCACCCCTCTTGCCCGGTGAAAGAGCACGTATCCGAAGTTGCCAAACACAGAGACCATTTGCTGCACGGGTATGGCTGCAACGTCCCTCACGATGCGAAGGTTCAATTCCAGGAGCTGCCGTGTCATCTCCCCGGCAAACCCTGTCAGGACCTGAACGCTCAAGGGTTCGAGAAAGAGCCTTTCCGAGCCCTCCAGAACCTCGAATACCGGCTCTGATTGCGCGACCATATCGGCCACACGGCTGACGAGCTTGCTGCTGCCGATTCCAGATCGTGCTGGAATCCTGAGTTTTTGCCGAATCTCCCGGCAGAGACGAAAGGCCATGTCGAGGCTCCGACCCATCAGCCTTCCCATGCCGCTGATGTCGAGATAGGCATGGCCATGACGATGGGGCTCAATGAGGGGGGAGAAGCCCCGGCATTCCCGCAGCATCGCTTGATAGGCCCCTTGGTATAGGGGCCCATTGTAGGGAAGAACGACCAGACCTGGACACCGTCTCACGGCCCGCGCAACGGCCAGGGATGGGAAGACGCTTTCACTGCTAGCCTCATGGGAAGATACGACAACCCGCCCATCACCCGAAAGGGAGGTAACCACAGCCACAGGGCGGTTTTGGAGGGAAGGGTTTGCCACTCGTTCGACTGCCACTGGAAACTCAGGCACCGAAATATGAAGGAGACGACGGCTCATGGCCTCTTACCCGCACCTTTCCGTTGCGTGAAGACGCTCGAATTGTTCAAAACGTTCAAATCGTTCGAACCGATAATGTTCAATTCGTTCAAGACATTCAAAACGTCCAAGGCGTTCTACATGTTCGATCTAAACAAAAAACCAGATTGTTATTTAGAGCCATAGGATCTTCCAGAAAATGACATTAATTCAAACGGTCAAACGAATCGAGCGTAGGCGAAGCCGATTGAACAAGTATAGCGATCGAACGCTTTGAACGATTCATCGTGATCGAACGCGCGTAGCGGTCGAACATTTTAAACGACGCTATGATCACTCGTACTTCCTGAGAAGGCCAACCACGATTCCCTGAATGGCGATCCGGGTCTCGTTACAAACGATCTCCTGATAGGCCGGATTTGTCGGGCTCAGTGTGACCGTACCATCCCCATTTCGGCGAAACCGTTTAACCGTGGCCTCGTGTTTATCGATCAGGGCTACGACCGTCTGCCCATTTTCGGCATCGTCGCTTCGACGAACAATGATCACATCGCCATCGCAGATCCCGTCCCCAATCATGGAGTCCCCCTTTACCCGGAGCGCAAAATTCTCTCCCCGGCCCAGGATTTCCTCTGGAACCTTGACTGTCTCATAATCGAGGATCGCTTCGATGGGCTCTCCCGCTGCCACCCGACCGGCCAAGCGGAGTTCCACCGTGCCTCCAGGTTCCAGGGGAAAAGGATATGCGAGGCGAAGGGAGCGTTTCTGGTTCCATTCCTTATTGAGAATGCCTTTTCTGCAGAGGGCCTTGATGTGGCTCTGTACCGTCCCCAGGGATGAGAGCCCCAGGTGTTCTGCAATGCTCCACTGCGTGGGTGCGCGCCCATGGAGGTTTGAATATTCCTGAATGAATTGCACAAGGGCTCTCTGTTTTGGGGTGAGGTAAGGGATCTTCATACTTACGATTATATACGTAAGTTTATCGTATGTCAAGACCCTTTTTTTAAACCACCGAGGCACAGAGAAGGTTACGAGTCTATGGAGATCTTCGCGCCCAGGTTGGCGGATCGGCCCTGTGGGCCTTAAGTTTGGAGGCAAAAGGCTCCTCGCCTCAGACCTCGAGCGCAGCCGCAGCGGAGCCCTCCTCAAACCTCAGCCCGCGCAGCGAGGCGTCTCTCTTACCTTGATCCTATTCAGGTTATCGCTCCGAGTTCCTAGATTGCATCGGTTCTTGACAGTCAGTTTCTTTGATGTTAGTGACTTTCCTGGCAATCTTACAAGTGCACAGAAAGGGTCGTCAAAAAGCCCCTTGGGGGAGAGTCAAATGGGTATGGAACCGCGGGAAAGGGAATCCCACGCCTCAAAAACCTCATGGGACAACGGGCTGAACGGCATGACGTTCCTTACTTGGTGGATGTCGTCAGCTGCCTTCCCTTCTTGGACTGTCGCCAAAGGACATCAACGCAGATGTCATCCTGTGGAGCACGGATAAGCTGGGACGGGCCTCCGCAGCGGCCTGATCATCGGGAAAGAAGAGGTTATGGTTCCCCTTCGAAAAGGCCTAGGGTTAGGAGGGCAGAGGGGGTGAGGTTTCCTCGTCAGGTGCACGCTTTCTTCCGTGCGAGGACGGGAACTCACCTGCACGCATAGATTCTCCGGTCTTCCATTCTCCATTTAGCCTGGAGTGGCTCTGAGCGATCAGAAAGCTTGACGTGCCAGGACTATGGGATTTATAAAGGAGGAAGTCACGTCTTGTCGCCTCTTACGAAAGGCATGAAGAGATGAAATGATAAGCCGTCGATTCAGGCGTCTCGCAAACCGCTTCCTGACCCCTGAGAGAACCCTCATCCTCAGCTTTCTCGCTATCATCATGGCGGGGACAGGGATGCTCTATCTCCCCCATTCCGCGAAGGCAACGCCAGCGACCTTCATCGATGCGCTCTTCACAGCCACTTCGGCTGTGTGCGTGACAGGGCTGATCGTCGTCGATACGCAAAGCTTCTATTCTCACTTCGGGCAAGTCGTGATTTTGATGCTGATCCAGGTGGGGGGATTGGGGATCATGACCTTCTCCGTCTTCTTCTACCTGCTGCTGGGGCGGTCCGTAGGGTTTCGGGATAGAAGGATCATCCAGGATACCTTCTCCCAATCCCCGATCAGAAACCTATACGTGCTCTTGAGATCTGTTTTTCTCTACACCATCGTAATTGAACTCATCGGAGTTCTTCTCCTCTTTGTGGGATGGAGAAACGACCTTCCCGTGTTGACTGCCTTGTACTATTCTGCCTTCCATTCCATATCGGCCTTTTGTAACGCGGGTTTCTCTCTTTTTCCCGACAGCTTCATGGGTTTTCAAAACCATGTCCTACTCAATCTGGTCATCACCGCTTTAATCATCTTGGGCGGGATCGGTTTTGTTGTTTTGAAGGAGATGTTGGAAGTCCGGCCAGGAAAGAACGTTGCCTCTCGAATCTCTCTTCATTCAAAGGTGGTGCTCATAACATCGATAACCCTCATCATCCTGGGCACCCTATTCATATGTTTCATCGAGCGGGATAATAGCCTTTCAGGGTTCTCGCTGGGTGATCAGATCCTCATTTCGTATTTTCAATCGGTTACCAGTCGAACCGCAGGGTTCAACACCGTGCCCATGAATAACCTGACCAACGCCACTTGTTTCATTCTCATCCTCCTCATGTTTGTCGGAGCCTCTCCTGGCTCATGCGGGGGAGGCATCAAGACGACCAATCTAGCCACACTGGTGTCCATGGGCTGGAATCGATATCGGGGGAGGGATCGGACAAACCTCTTCAGACGTACCATCCCCCACGAAACGGTCGCCCGGTCCATTTCCATTATCTTGGCTTCTGCTTCAGCCGTAACAATGGTTACGATTGTCCTCCTCATTACCCAGCTCGGTGACGTCACCCATGCGGAAAGCCGGGGCTTGTTTCTCGAGTATCTCTTTGAGACTGTGTCAGCCTTCGGGACAGTTGGGCTCTCAATGGGCGTGACGAGCAACCTCAATTCGTTGGGTAAGCTGACCATTATCGCCATGATGCTCCTTGGCCGATTGGGCCCTCTCACTCTAGCGTTTGCCATGGCGCAGAGGAGAAAGGCAGGAGAATTCCAATACGCCGAAGAGAACATCATCGTTGGATAGAGAGGAACAAAGATGCGAAAATTCGTCGTCATCGGTCTGGGCAACTTCGGGTTTTACCTGGCCAAGAACCTCTTCGATGAAGGGAAAGAGGTCATTGGGGTGGACCTCAACAAAGAAAGGGTTCAACGACTAAAGGGTTTTTGCTCCTATGCAATAGCGGGAGACGCAACCGACAAATCGGTTTTAGAATCCATTGGTATCGAAACGGGTGATGTAGTCATCGTCAGCCTGGGCACTAACATCAGCGCGAGCATCCTAGTCACCCTGTATCTAAAGGATCTGCAGATTGAGAATATTTACGTCAAGATTATCAGCGAAGACCATGGAAGGGCACTGGAAAAGATCGGAGCAACAGAGGTAATTTTCCCGGAGAGGGATATGGCAAAGAAGTTGGCAGAGACCTTGTTATCTCCCAATCTGCTTGATTACCTCCCTCTGAGCGAAGAATATAGTATCGTCGAGATTGCCCCACCCAAGGAGTTCATCGGGAAGACCCTGGCTGAACTCAAGCTGAGGCGTAAGTATAACATTACTATCCTCGCGGTAAGGGGCGTCATTCCGGAGAAGATAACCATGAACCCCGATGGGGCCTTTATGGTGAAGGATAGCGATATCCTCATAGCTCTGGGAAAACCCGATGATATCCAGAGAATGAAGGCCTGAGAGGCAAAGGTAATCTCTTAGATGGGGCAATCTGATGTGCCAAAGGGGGAGAAACGAATGGATGAGAAGGGAAAAGCGTCTTTATTCAGTCGGAAAATCACCATGGTTAACAACCGTCCACACGTATATATCATCTCGTCCTCTGAGGGGGGAGAAACTTCGGGAGAGCAGACATCGGCATCTGTGTCTTTCTTCGGGCATCACATCGGAAAACTGCTCGCTTCGGACAAGCTGGAAGCCGAAGAGTTCGGCCCGGTGGATAAGGAGCTAGCATCAAGCTTGGAGGCTGTTCGTAAGAAATTCCAGAAGATACGTGCCCATTACGGGAGTGCAGAAAACAGGATATCAAAAGAAGAGGTGAAGCATCAGCACTTCATTGAAGAGCGGAATAGGGCGCAAGAAGCTCTCTTTGATGACATCATTCGACGTCATCATGAATTTGCGACGGAACTCACGATGGAGGATCTTTGGTCTCTCCATGATTTGATGGTGATGGAAGCAAACCATGAGGCGACATGCTCTCAGGAAGAATCGGTTCATGAACTCGTCGAATGCAAGCTGTTGAGTTTTTTTCGTAGGAAGGCTATAGCGCAAGCCTGGCAGCGCTTAGAGGGCTATCTCATTCAGTTCCAGATTCCATTTCCGATGTCTTCTTCCATGGAGGACCCTGCAGAGCCTCTTCGCAACGAAAAAGTCAGGGAGGAGAGAAAGAAGTCGGCCCAGAATGAATTCCTGAAGATGCCGGCTCAGCAGCTGGCTGAGTTGATTCTTGGAAATGTTCCCAACTGGGTCTATTCCTATCCACAAAAAGACACGTATCTCTGGCAATTGACCGTCCTTCAAGGGGTTACTGCAGGATTGGCAGCCAATCTCCTGATGAACTACCTTTCCATCTGGGAAGAACACTCAACCGAGATTCTTGACAGAATACAGCGGGAGTTCATGGGTAGAATCGATGAGATTCGCCAGCAAGGCGAATCTGCCACCGACTTGCCCGAAGTCCTTTCCATCTCTAAAGAGCTCCAGCGAATCAGCGGAGAGGAAATACCTGATCGGATCTGGGAATATCTCTCGTCCAAGCTGGAAGGTTCGTGACTGTGCGTTTTGGCTTCGCCACTGATGCCCCCCACCGCTCCGTCGCCATAGCGGCTTTGGCGCGTCGGCGACTTGGCGCGGGGAGCTTCACTGTGGCACGCCCCAGATCACATCCGCACAAGCATCTTGAGGCACATGACAAAGCCTTTGAGGAAAGCGGGAGGCAGTTTGGCAAAAACCAGTCGCTTCAGGAACCACACGGACGATCGTTGTGAAGGTGCTGGAGTGGGAACTGTCAGAATCTCAGATGGGCACAGAACTGCCTCCTCTATTACAGGTTATAACAATCATAGGTTGCAAGTAAATGGGGTAAAGGGGGTATTTCAGTCTGGAAAATCATGTATTTTTGTGTTCAGTTCACCCTATGTCAGGCCAGAGGGGGGTCTCGGAAATAGAGAAGTAGAAAGTGACAGGTATCCAAAAGGATTCTTCGCTGCGCTCAGAATGATAGAGGGGGCTTGTCAATTAACGGGATCGGAGAATGGGCTTTCCCGGGATTCTTCTTGGGGCAAAATGTGCTCGGTCTGCAGAGGGCAGAATGAATTCAGACTAGGCACCTGGCTCTTGTGGCAACCATTGGCGCTTGGTTAGACACCGCTGGACCATATACTTCAGCCTCTCTAGACCGAATGGCTTGCTGACATAACCATCACATCCAAATTCGAGAGCCTTGACTGTATTGGCGGGGGACGGGTAAGCCGTGATCATGAGAACGGTCGCTTCCGGCCGAATCTGCTTGATCTCTCTCAACAGACTGAGACCGTCTCGAGCGGGCATTCGTATGTCAGTTAGGACGACATCGAAGGGCCTTTCCTGGATCATTTGTAGGGCCTTCTCTCCATCATAAGCCTCATACACCTCGAATCCTTCAATCTTGAAGAAATCTCTCAGGACTTCTCGTACATCCTTATCATCATCGACAACCAGAATGCACTTGGCTTGCACGGCTTTTTTCATAGTTCTTTCCTTTACTTCCCCTCTGCGGCTTCAGAAACAAAACGGCCCTCTGGAAGGACTCGATCTATACGACTCCCTGGTGTCTTCGTGGTCCCCCGGCCTGTTCACGCAGGAAACTAGGCCAGCGACTTTGCACCCGACCCTTTCGGAGTACTCTCCCCCTGCGGGAAGCAAGCAACCGAGCCTATCCCCCGACCCCTTCCTACTCAATTTCTGTACCAATTCGTCGATGGCTCATAAGTTATTGAATTCAGGTAGATCTCAATCGCCCTCCCAATTAAGTAGGCAGTATTTGCAGGGATATTTTGTCAGCTACAGGCAAAAACTGTCATGCAAAATGGGGAACCTGGATAATGGTGCGAAGAGGGGAGGTGGGTACGGATAAGGACATGGAATGAGCCGGCCCGTAACGCTTCCCCGTCTCGAGCTGGGTCCTTCCGTTTGGTTTTGAAGAGTCCTTTCTTAGACGGTGTAGACGAATCGGTTCAGTCATTCGTCTTAGCACTTAGGAAAGGCAGGCGAGGAGTGTCCGGGCGAAAAGCGTCACCTGATGGCCGCAGTGTTGGCGTTCTAAAACTCTTTGTTAGAAAAAAGGAGGAAGGGAAAATGAAAAGACGTGATTTCTTGAGGTCAATGGGGGCTGGATTAGGGGTTTTCGCATTGGGGCAACTGTCAAATGGGCGCCCCAGAAAGGCGGCTGCGGCGACAAATAAGGGTTGTCGCCTTGTTGTCTTTGGTTCTGATAGTCTGGGGATCGAATACGCCAGAACCTTAAGGCGCCCAGGTGTGCCGGCATTGTCTTCCCTTGAACGACCCATTTGCAGCCTCAATGGGGGATCCTCGGTGACCCAGCCCGGATGGGCGACCATCTGGTCCGGACTTCCCTCATATTACAATGGGGCTTATTCAAATAAGCATTATGGGGCCATGCCTGAGAATGTCCACATCGTCGGCAAGATCATAAACGACTATGCGGATCAGGATTTATCCGTCGTCTGGATTACAGGAAAGGGGAATAACATCCGTGGAAACCTCGTCGATAGTCCTCATTATGCTGTATACGATGCTGTCGTGAACCAAGGGCATCCTGGGGTGTACTATGGGGATGAAGGAAGAAAGAATCACGAGGTGTACAGGTTAGCCGTGCCAGCCCTCAAGGAAGCGGTTCGACAGAGGAACTTCATCGCATTTGTCCATTTCCACGACCCTGACGCCACAGGCCATCGTTCGCGTGATTACGCCACTTATATGCAGGCAGCCCGCAGAGTGGATCGGTATATTTGGGCTCTGATGCAATTGCTATCTGACGATACAGACGTGATCTACTGTTCCGATCATGGATTCGGCTTCAAGGAACTGGGGGATGTCAAAAACAGTCACGCTTTCAACCCTTGGGGCATGTTCGCGACCAATTTCTCGATCTTGGATGTCCACTGTACCGAGCAAGCGAGCATCGGCAGATTGATTTACAAGCGTGCGGGAGGAGACCCCCATCACTGCTGGTCCGGAGACTTGGAGTACAGCATGTATGGGATTGACCTGGTTTGACAAAACGGTGAGCGATCATAGGGCCTTCTCGTCTATTGCCAAACCCCTCAATCACAAAACCCTGGCAGTGGGTAGGATTGTGTCTGCAGCCTCGCATCGACATAAACCGGGTCCTTGACCCGGCGATCGACTTGAAAATCAGGATACCCGAACATCCATGGGGTATGACGGCATCAAAGCATCCCGGTTTTGTTTTTTTCGCCTTCCCCGGGGCGCAGGTCTCCTTTGCCCCCATTGAAGAGACCATGAACGGCCGCGCTATCATCCATGGCGGCATTTCTCCACCCATAGGCAGATTGACACAACCGGTGGAGACCACCTTCGAAAAGGGAGAGATTGTCGATTTCAAGGGTCAGACCGATGCGGTCCAGTGGAAGGAATGGCTCGTCTCCCAGGAAGATTCCAAGATGTTTCCCATCGCCCATGTCAGCGTCGGACTGAATCCCAATGCAGAACTCAGAGGATTCATCATCGAGGATGAACGGGTCAAAGGCAACAGCCCGTCAAGGGCAGACCCCTTGTCTCATCATTTCAACCTCACATGTACCCTGAGAATTCCTTTCTGACCACGGCTTGATAGACCATGTTCACCAGGGTGTATATGTCGAATACGGGAAGCCCGATTTCTTGCTGAATGGCAGCTCCATAGGGCGTCATGTTGGTGCACTCGAGTACAATGGCACCCACCCCCGGGTAGTCAGACATCATTTTCTTTGCAGTTTCAACTAATTCAACCCTTGATTTCTCCACATCGAGTTCCATCTCATCATCGAGAATGACCCGCGAGAATTCCTCCTCGCCCTCCGTACCGAGGATAACGTGAGGCACCTTGTCGACACCGACGGACGAGAGGTGTCTTTCGGTCAGAGATTTGGCGTGAATGGTTATGATTCCAACCCGCTGAGAGGGTTTCAGCATGGCATACACCAGGGGGATTTGCATCAGACTGGAGGTAAAGACCGGAACATTCACCGCCGCGGCCATCTCCTGTTGAAACATGGCGAGAAACCCGCAGTTTGTCGTGATGGCTCTTACCCCCTCCTTTTCCAGTTCATGGGCTCCCTCGATGAAGGGCCCCAGGAGGGCTCTATCTCCTTTCCTCACCACCGCGTCAGGCGAGGCATTCTTAATGACCTTATAGAGGACGGGAAAGTCCCAGGTCGTGGCATTACCCATGTCCCCGGGTATCCTGGGAAATCTCGATTCCAACATCAAAATGCCGATGGCATACCCGAATAGGTTCTTGCCCCCGAGTGCTTTGTTCAATTGTGACCTCCTTTCTCTCCTCGTTGACCCATGATTGAAAGAGAATACACAGGGTGGGGACACCCGACCCCGTGGGGTAGGCCGAGATAGCGTGCCGGAGAATAGGAACGGAAATGGGACGATCACTCCGGGCAGAGATCAATCCCTGAAGGCGGTGAGCCGCTCTTTGATCATTTTCCCCGCTTTGAAACGTCCAAGTGCCAATGGATCGATGCGGATTGTCTCTGCCCTCCCATTTAGGATGAGCTCGGCCATGACCATGCCGACTGCCGGCCCATGTTGGAAACCATGACCACTGAATCCATTGGCCAATACCAGTCCCTCGACCTCCGGAACCTGACCTAGAATGGCATGATTATCCGGTGAAATCTCGTAGAGGCCGCTCCAGCCCCTTGCAATTCTTGCCTCTTTGAAAACCGGTCCCCGGTGTGTGGCCTTCTCAGCCGTCTCGACCATCGCATCAAAATCCGTTGACAGGTTGAAACTGGGCTTTTCGTCCTGGGGCCCGGAAAAGAGAATCGACTCTCCCTCCCTGCGAAAATAGAAGTTTTGCTTATGGTCAATGGTGAGGGGAACGGACGGCGGAATCAGGGGAAAGGCGTCCGTTACAAAGAGCTGCCGTCGGATCGGTTTCACCGGGATCTCTATCCCAGCCATTCTCCCGATGTTGGCCGCATAGGGGCCCGCAGCATTGACGACGACGGGCGTCTCCACCCTCCCCTGCGTGGTGGTGACAGAGACGATGCGGTCTCTTTCCACCTCAATGGACATGGCCTCGGTGTTCTCAAGGATTTCGACGCCATGACGTCTGGCCGCTCTGGCAATGCCCCCGGTTACCTCGTAGGGTCCGGCATACCCGTCCGTCTCACAGAATGCGCCTCCAAAGACGTCCTCCGTATTCAGAAAGGGCCACTCCTTCTCGATTTCCTCGCGGGTGAGAATCTGAGAGGGGACGCCGAAACGGTTTTGAAATGCCACATTTCCTTCGAACATTTCGAGTTCTTCCAGGCTCGTTGCCAGAAAGAGATATCCAATTTGGTGAAACTCGGGATCCACGCCAAATTCGTCCCTGAAATTCTGGTATATTTCGAAGGCCTTCAGGGCGAAGTGCATGTTGACTTCGGTGGACCACTGTCGTCGGATCCCCCCGGCACAGAGGCCGGTGGAACCCTGCCCGATCAGATCCTTTTCGAGGAGAAGGACGTTCCTTCCCCCCATCTTTCCCAGATAGTAGGCAATGCTGACTCCAATGATTCCCCCACCGATGATGACGATATCAGCCGTCTTTTTCATTTTTTCCGTCTTTCTCCAAATGTTGACCTGAATCCCTGTGTCCTCTGCTCCTCGAAAGGGGTCACGCAAACCCGCCTGGGACTGACTTCCTACTCGGCTATCAGGGAGTCTCGGATGATGTCTCGAATGTTCTCGACAAAATCCCCCTTGGGTCCCTGCTTCTTGATCTTACCCATTTCCAGAAGATACATGTAATCAGAAACCTCAACAGCTCTCGTGATGTTTTGATCGACCAGAAGAATGGTTACCCTCTGCTCTCTAATTCGCTTCAAAAAGGCGTAGATCTCTGATACCAGCATCGGAGCCAAGCCAGCAGAGGGCTCATCCACTAAGAGAAGTTCAGGGGTCGTCATAACTTCCTTCCCAATGGCAAGCATCTGGAGCTCTCCACCGCTGAGGAAGGTCGCTTTGTTGCCTCGCTTTGCCCCAAGGACCGGGAAAAAATCGTAGATTTCTTTCAACCTCTGCTTCAGCAATCTGCGCTGGCTTTTGAAAGTCCATGCCCCCAGCATGAGGTTTTCCTCCACGGTAAGCCGAGGGAACGTATTGATTTCCTGCGGTACGTAGCTTATCCCTAGCTGCTTCAACCTGAAGGGGGAGAGGGACTGGATCTCCCCCCCATTAAACACGATCGTTCCCCGGCAGGGATGGAGAAAGCCGAAAATGGTTTTCAATAGAGTCGATTTTCCAGCGCCGTTTGGACCGATAATCCCTGTTATGGTGTCCTGTTCTACTTCGAGGGAAAGGCCATTTACGATATCGATCTCCCTGACGTAGCCAGAGGTGACCCCTTGAACGGATAGTTTGGAAGCCATATCTAACCTCCAAGGTAGCAATCAATGACCTGAGGATCGTTGGCAACCTCCTTCATGGTTCCCTCAGAGATCAGTCTACCTCCATGAAGAACCGATACTCGATTGCATAAACGGCGAACGGTAATAAGCTCATGAGACACGATCAGAAATGTGACCCCTTCTTCTCGATTCATTTTCTGAATCGCGTTTATGATGACATCCTTGATGGCCGGGTGGACTCCGGCAAAGGGCTCATCGAGCAAATAGAGTCGAAGGGGTTCTCTCATAAAACCTCGAACAATCTGGAGTAACATGGTTTGACCGCCGGAAAGATTCCTGGCAGGTTCACCGCTCAGTTTACCCAACAGGCAGAAATCAAGGAGGTCCTTTGCCCGATGACTAGCTTCCCGTTTGCTTCTGCCCTGCGTGAATGCCGGAATAAGCATGTTTTCAAGAACGGTCATATCGCCAAACAGGCGGGCGACCTGGAAGGTGCGCATGATACCCTCATGGGTGATATTCTCTGGTGACAATCGGTCAATCCGTCTACCCGAGCAATAGACCGCTCCGCTGGTCGGCCTATAGATACCGGTAATTAAGTTTACCAGGGTCGTCTTTCCAGATCCATTCGGTCCAATAAGCCCTCGAATCTCTCCTTCCTCAAGGCTCAATGAGAGATTGTCCACAGCTCTCAGCCTTCCAAAATCCTTCGTTAGCTTCTCGGTACCGAGAAGCTCTTTGCTCTTTTTCTCCATTAGTTCAGACTTTCTCCCACCTGCTTTCTTCTCCAGATCCATTGAGCGCCTTGCCTTACCGCTCCCATGGCTCCTTCATTGTACAGTCGGGCAATGGCAATAACGGCCAAGGCGAAAGCGACCATTCGGACCTCTCCGAATTCCCGGAAGGTCTCAGTGAGGAGTTCGATGAGTATCGCTCCGATTACCGGCCCTGCGATACTGCGGATACCTCCGATCACGACCATGATGACGATGAATGCCATCTCGTTGAAGTCAACCATCACGGGGGTGAGGAGCCCGTTGTAATGACCATAGAATGCTCCTGCGATACCAGCAATACCGCTTGATACCATGAATGCGAGAATTTTCCAACGTGTCGTTTTGATTCCCATGACACGGGCAACGGTTTCATCGTTGCGGATTGCTCTAAGATAATGGCCCATCTTGGAATGCATAACGAGAATGATTATGGCAACGATCACGACAGCCAGACCCAAGAAGAGGTAGTAGTAGGCTAGACCCTGTCCTTTTCCCAAAAAGAGTTTAGGAACAGCCAGCCCTAGATCACCCCGTGTTATTTCGTACGTCATGGAGATCGTAATTCGAACGGACTCGGCAAAGGCCCAAGTGGCAATGGCCAAATATATTGCGCGCATTCTCAGACACAACATGCCCAAGATGAAGCCCATGAGTGCGCTGCTCACCAGTGCAGTCAACATACCCGTCCAGATTGGCAGTCCGAAATGGGTGACCAACAAAGCCGAGGTATAACCGCCGATGGCTGCAAAGGCATGATGAGCCAATGAGAATTGTCCCGTATAGCCGGCGATCAGATTCCAACTAGAGGCAAGGGTTGCATAGTAAAACGCAATCGTAAAGACCTGCATGTAGTATTGACCTGTGGAAAAGGGCAAAAGGGAAGCGAATAATAGGGCAGCTATTGAGAGACCAAACCACGTCAAGCCGCTGCTCTTGATATAATCAGAGATTCTCATTATAACTCCGCCTTGTCTACCGCTCGATATCCCGTGCTACCGGGTTCTCAAGGAGAATGGGGACTCCATTTTTCAGACCTAGGCCAATCGTTCCCTCTCCTCAAACAGACCTGTTGGCTTTATTGCGAGGATTGCCAAAAGGAAAAGAAAGCCATAAACATCCCTGAATGAGGGGTTAAGAAAGACCGCGCCAAGGCTTTCGATCAAGCCAAGGAGAAGGCCAGCACAGAGGACCCCCGGGATGGAACCCAGACCTCCGATTACGATAATCTCGAAACCCTTCATGGTTGCGATACTGCCACACCTAGGATGGACATAGAATTCGGGCGCCAGGAGTGCACCAGCCGCAGCGGCCAGAGCGACCCCGATTCCAAAGGCGATCTGGTCAAGCCTGAAAACGTTAATACCTGCTGTTTGGATACCCACGCGGTTTTGTGCGGCTCCTTGAAAGGCTCTTCCCCACCAAGTCTTCTTTAGGAATACATAAAAAAGAGCCAGGAGAGCTATCGTGCCGATGAAGGCCACAAACCGGGTTCCACTGATAGGTAACGTAATAATGTGGGTGCTACGGAGGTAACCCGGCGGGGAGTAAATAAAGGGGCCTGCCCCGATGACAGCCATATTGGTGAAAAGTACACCCAAGGAAATCGTGACAATCGTTGCATATTCCGTTCTCTTTTCCGCAGTTGCCTCAAACATAGGCTTGATCAACAATCTTTGAACGACCATTCCAAGCAGAAACACCCCCGCCATGGACAGGATAACGCCCAGATACCAATTCTCAACTCCTAGCAACTGGGTGACGATGATGTACTGCAAATAGCCACCTATCATGTAGAATTCGCCCATGGACCAGTTAATTATCCTCATGATCCCGTAGATGAACGTGATACCCATCGCCATCAGAGAATAGATCAAGCCGATGACTATCCCTGAGATAACGTATTGTGAGATGAGTGTTGAGTCGATGATCATCACCTCCTTTCAAGAAACCGATTGGACATAGACGCCCCAGGATTAAGAAATGAAGGGGATGGAATGGCGTATCCTGTGCCTTTCCATCCCCCCATTCAACCATCTCCCCTTGATTAAGTCAGTCGGTGCTCGTCCTCCAAGCGCTTCAAGGCTAAGGCGAAACAAATTCTCCGGTTTTCATGATCGGTGGCCAGAGGATTGTAGACTCCTCAATGGGCTGGTCGACTTGGGTATATTGGACAATCTGTAAGGGGGATGTATGGTTATGCCATTTGGCGCCTGGCAGGCGCTCAAAGTCGATAACATCACCCTTTGCCCAAAACACAAAAACCCAGTCTTCCAGGGATTTGATCAGATCCTTTGGGGCATCGGACTGAGCTAAATTGATGGCCTGAGCCAGGAGCACGATCTGTCCAAAACCGTTGTAGGCCATATAGGTTGGTATCTCGCCATATTCCTTTTCAAACCTGGGTTTTAGCCATTCGCCCAGCCGCGATAATCCCATTTTGGGATGGTAGTAGTTGATAAACATCATGTATTGACCCATGTTTCTCAGGTTTTTCCAAAACTCGGGTCTTGCGGGCCAGTCATGGGCACCCATCATGGGAACCTGTGGGAAGAAACCGATATCGTAGGCCTGTTTGGTAATCCGATAGGCTGGGTCGCCAACCCCGATGTTCAATAGGATATCCGGCTTCCATGCCTTCAGCTTTAAGAGCTGGGGAGTCAAGTCAGCGACTTTCCTGTCAAAGATCATCCCGTTGATTTCGACGCCCTTTAGTCCACGTTCCTCTTTGATTTGTTTGGTTGCCTCATACAGTCCCACCCCGTAGTCAGTATTTTCAGCCAATATGGCTACCCTTTTCCATCCCTGACTCATGATAAAATCTGTCCAGGTGGACGCTCTGTCATAATCAATGACGTGGGTCTTGAATGTGCTCCCATAGTGCTTCTCGGTAATGACTGAAGCCGAAGCTCCGGTCGAAAAGGTTGGGATTCCGTATTCCTCTCCCACATCGACCAGAGCCGTGCACACGGAGCTGTGATACTGTCCCATTACCGCTATCACCTTGTCTTTTGTTGCCAGCTTTTTGAAAGCGGCAACACCCTTTTCCGGTGTACCTGAATCGTCCTCTATGACGAGTTCGATTGGCCTACCCCCGAGTAGACCTCCCATTTCTTCGTTGACGAACTTGGCTCCGAACTTTGCCCCTCTGCTTATCAATTGCCCAGCTGCCGGATCACCTGGAGGGGAAAGAGGAGTTATGACCCCTATCTTCACCGGCTCTTGGGCAGCTGCTCGACTCGTTAGAGGACCATAAGCCCACACCAAAAGGAATACACCTGTCAGCAATATTGCAAAAGAACCCCATTTCGATTTCATGACAACCCCCCCTCGTCAATAGATCTTGTTTACTTTCTTAACCTTACGTCCCTACCCTTTCCATTCACTCCCCGAGTTTACCACCCCCCTTCGGTTTGTCTAGCGCTATGTACCGAAGATATCAAACAAGCCCCAGCACAGACGCGCCGAAGTGACGGCAAATCCAGCCATAATCATCTCATCCTTCTCTCAGATACTCTTCTATCTCTTCCTGACTCATATCTCCCAGTCCCAACTTTTCCAACGTCATTCCGTCCTTCCTATAATCAGTCTGATTCAGAACCGATGCCAGGTGTATGATCGCATCAATGGTAGGAGTTGGCACACCAAATCGTTTGCCGATGGATGATATCAAGACAAGTCCGTATGGGACGTCCTCACTTATGAACCGGCTCGTTAATTCCGATGGTGCAGTTGTACCCCGATAAACCAAGTTTGTTGTGACCATCTCGTTTAAATCTCCAACCTCTTCTCTGTACCGCCCTTTGTAATACTCCTCAAAGAGTTGCTCCGTGGTAGGGAGGTTAATACTTAATGATTTCCCAACTTCCAGCTTCTCTTGATCCACACTCTTTACGACGTTGGTAATTGATTTGGTGTGTCCCTCCCAATAGAACTTGAACGCTGTATTGGATTCAATTCTTCCCGCATTTAACACCATAGGTCCGGTATGAAGCTGGTGATTAAAATTGCTGAGAGTCGTTGCTAGTGCGTTTTTTTCCGGTTTATATCCATCATACATTGTCTTTAGAGAATTAACTACCTCCCCCACGTTCTTTGCAGGCATCGTCGAAACCTGCATCTCATGCTTGACCCCTGCGATATCTATCTGGGCAGGACCAATGAGTTTGCAAAGATACAAAAGACAAGCCATGCCGGCAATCGTGACTTTCTTCTCCATTCCTTTTTCTTTCAACCGATTGTAGAACCTAATGGCCCCGATATTGTCCGGACTGAACAGGACTATCTGGCCCTCCTCTAGATAGGGTAGACTCTCATTCACCATATGGTCCTGCGCAAACGCCGGAACGGGTATGATTATGACATCCGCTCCCTTTACGACCTCTTCCATGTTGGTTGAGACAATACCTATCTTTGCAAAGCCGCATCGATCTCCAAATGCCTCTATTCCTCCCTTTGCCTGAATCGGTTCGATATTGTGCTTGAACCGGGGCGCCTCATAAAGCCTCACCTCAAATCCGTCCATAACCAGATGGGCACAAAAGGCATGCCCTCCGTTTCCCGCTCCTAAAACGGCGACTTTCCTGATCATCTTTCCCCTTTTCGCTCTCACCAGAGCATAGTCAATTGCGTTTTCGAGTCTTTTGAACCGCCTCTTTATACTACTTTCTTCGGGTCATGTCAATTAATCTCAGAGGCTGGAGTTTCCGGACCTTCTCAGCCAAATCCCTTTGAGGATTCCTTGAAATTCTTTTGCTACCAAATCTCAGGCGGATCCTGTCAGATGGCGGGACTGGAGCGGGCCCCCGATTTGTCAAAAAACTTCCGAGAAAAGGACAAAGGGATTTCGCCCTTGCCCAATCAGACAACACGTTCAACTTCAATTGCTTTCGGGCTTATCCCCGTATTTTCTGAGAAACCTCCAGATCTTAGACGCCTCTACCTTGACACACAAGCGCCTTTATCCTTATACTACCCTTACTCAAAACGGGGTTTTTATCATTATTTATCAGCTTACCGCGGAGAGCCGGAGACCTAGAAATGAAAAAGGCCTCACACGCGGATCCCGAACTCCATGAGGTGTCCAAACTTCTCCTCGAGCGAAGGCTTCGAGAGCATACCGACCTCCTCGAAAAACGGCAAGGAGAGGTCGAGAACGACGTGGCCCAGAATGGCCACTCCCGAGGTCACTTTGCCCGGAAACTTCTGGTGGACGCCTGGGTTGACGCTCTCCAGGCACACTGTGACCAGGCTCTGACGGACCTCATGGGCTTGCTCAGGACTTTCGACACACTCTCGTCGGCTGAGTGGATCCGACAGAGGTTCGATGCCCACGTCGATCAAGTCGCCGCAGAACTGATTCGAAGGCTTACGGACAGCAGCTTCGGTGGGGTTTCCTTTACGTCTTCGGAGCGAAACAGGATCACCAATATGGCCTCCAGCATCAAGGCCCAGGCCAAACAAAACCTGGACAGAGAGGTCACATGGGCTCTCAAGCAGCGTGAAAGCTCCGAGTCTCCTGAGTTGTCACCGGCCGAACTCGACGACCGGCTGCCGTTGAACCGGTCCCGAGCCTTTGATCGAGATCTCCTGGAGACGGTCAAGGTAGCAAAACGCACCGAAGAACCGTTGAGCCTGGTAATGATTGACCTTGACCACTTCAAGAGTGTGAACGACCAACACGGTCATCCGGTGGGGGACGAAGTCCTGCTGGCGGTGGCCGAGCTCGTGATCAAGTGCGTCGGGCGCAAAGGTAGGGCTTACCGTTATGGGGGCGAAGAGTTTGCGCTGCTGCTCCCAAACTACTCGGTGGAGGAGGCCGTTTGCCTTGCCGAAAGGATCAGAAAGGATATCGAAGGAGCGGTTGTCAGCAGTCAGCACCTGAATGTCACCGCCAGCTTCGGTGTCGCTTGCGTGCCGGAGAACGCTTCAGATCCGAAAACGGTGCTCGAAAAGGCTGATGCCGCCTTGTACGAAGCAAAGAACCTGGGTCGCAACTGCGTTCGAGTCGGCGGCGACTGAATATCTTGACCCTATCATCGCGGCGCGACAGTTATTCCTTTTTCGATGTTCCAGAGCCCTGAGGAATGAAGCCTCTCTCCTTCGGGGTCAATATGTCTGAGCCAATACCCCCTCCCCTTCTCTCCGCATGCAGGATTTCATCCTAGAAAAACGTCCCTGATCTAAGAGGAAGAAATTGCTTGACAAAGGTTGGTCTTTTCGAGGATACTGGCCTTACCCGTAAGACCGGTATGGCCAATCAGCTCTACCCCAATCACGAGATCAATCATGGTGTCATTCGAAAGAATCAAGAACTTTGGCGGGAGAAAAAAAAGCACCCTGGTTGCGCAGAAGATCCTCGAACACATCGAAAGTGGGCTGCTCAATAAGGGGGAGAGGCTCCCACCTGAGCGCACAATCGCCGAGGAGATGGGAGTAAGCCGTCCAGCAGTTCGCGAAGCTCTCAGCGCGTTACAGATTATGGGAGTGGTGGAAAGTATCACCGGGGACGGCACCTACCTCAAGCCGGAGGCAAGTAACATCCTCTCTGGTTCGAAGACCATTGCGATGTTGGAGGAAAATGAGAGTCCCTTTGAGGTATTTCGAGCCAGGAGGGCTATCGAGTCAGCCATTATTGAGCTGGCCGTCTCTAAAGTTGAGCCCGAAGATTTCGAGAATATGCGCCGCGCCCTTGGAGCCATGAGAACGGCGATTGAGACGCATGATTTTGAGGCCTACTTCGAGGCCAACAGAGGTTTCCACCTGAGTATTGCGAGGGCAAGCCACAACTCCATCTTGGTAAAAATTCTAGAGCGTTTATTTGCCCTTGAGAATCAGCCTCTTTGGAGGGAAGTGGTTCAAAAGCACCTCACCACGTATCAGAATATCAACCACTACTTCTCTCAACACCAAAAGATGTTGGAAGCGATTGAATCCGGAGATCGGGAAGGAGCACGAGCCCTCGTCTATGACCACTTTGATCGGACAGTGGATGAGGTAAAGCGATATTTGTAGGAAAAAAGCTCACATCATGTTTGCGGTGGGAAACATAAGAAGCAAAGACGATGTCCTGAGGGAATTGTCCGAAAACGTTGACAGACTGATAACGGTGGACCTTCCCTTCAGGACTGTGGCTGGCAGGCTCTACCGGGATACGCGCACCAAATTTGACAGGCCACTAACCCTGCTGGTGGCAAGGGCACTTCACGAGTCGGTGAGAAAAAAAGGGGTTATTCTGATTGTAACGGGTTGGCCCGATAGACCGCATATAAACCCTGCTATTGCCGAAACTGACGGCCCCCCGGGGGCAGCGATACTGGGCATGGCCTTGCACAGGGCGACAGGTGCCGTACCCATCTTTTTGATTGAGAATAATCTGGTTTCGGCCATGGAAAGAGTCTGTTCGGCGGCCGGTTTTCGGGTCGCCTCCCCGGAGGAGGCCATGGACGCGGCTGAATCGAGGGCACCCATCCATGCGGCCGCGATTCTGGGTTTTCCCACGGATATTCAGGAGGCAGGGGAGGCGTCAACAGGGTTACTGACCAGATTACCCGTCCAGGCGGTCATTGCGATCGAAAAGGGAGGAATGAATGAAAAGGGGGTCATCCATACGAGTCGTGGCGACGATACCACCGCCCCCATGGCCAAAGCGGATATCCTCGTGAGAAAAGCCAAGGAGAGACAGATTCTCACCATAGGTATCGGCGACGGAGGTAACGAGATCGGCATGGGGGTCATCGGTGAAGAACTCCGCCAGTGGCTCCCCTTCGGCAAACAGTGCAGATGTCGCTGTGGGGGAGGGATTGTACCCACAACAAAAACTGATTTCCTGCTCCCTGCTGCCGTGTCGAATTGGGGGGCCTATGGGATCTCGGCGATGCTAGCCGTCGTTGAAGATACAAAGGAAGTCTTCCATTCTGCAGAAACTGAGCGGAGGGTGCTCCTCTCCTGCATCGACGCGGGGCTCATAGACGGAGGAAGCGGATATGTGAGCGGTGGTGTTGATTCCCTCTCCATGAACATCCATATGAGTATCGTGAATCTCTTGGAGGAATTCGTCGATAAAGGGATCAAGCTGAAACGGGCTTATCCATAGGGTAATGGATGGGAGTACTTCATATCTTAGGACAGATTGTCATTAACGGGATCCTCCTGGGGGGAGTATATGCAGTGATGGCCGCGGGACTCTCGCTGATCTTTGGGGTCGTGAGAGTCCTTCAGATATCCCATACCATGCTGATTGTCTTGGGTTGCTATCTCAGTTATACCATGGCCACACAGCTATCTTTGGATCCCTTTCTATCGATACTGATTACGGCGCCCCTCCTCTCTCTTCTGGGTTTTGCCATATATCGGTTTATCGTTTCCCCATTGAAGGATGGACCGCCCGTTGCTGTCCTCTTGGCTTTCTTCGGGGTGATTCTCATCCTGGAAAATACGGCAGGGATCATCTGGACGACCAACTACAATGCCATCTATTCTATCTATCAGGGAAAGAGTTTTACGACTTACGGATTCAACTTTTCACTTCCCAGGACCATGGCCTTTGCCGTAGCAACTGGGGTCATATCCGGTCTTTTGCTCTTTTTGAAGAGGACCGAAACGGGAAGGGCCATTAGAGCTGTCAGCCAGGATCGGGAAACAGCGCAGGTTCTCGGCGTGGACGTCGACCAGATTTTCATTATCGTCTTCGCTATCTCCACAGCATTGGCGGCGGTTGGGGGTTCCCTCATGGGGATCATCTACTCTTTTTATCCGGCCTTACATTGGCAGGGGTTGGGGGTGGTCTTTAGTGTCATTGTCCTGGGGGGGCTTGGGCAGGTGAACGGTGCAATATTGGCGGCGTTAATCATCGGAACGGCCGAGTCACTGTCGTCGTATTATTTGGGGTCACAATGGGGCCCCGTGGTTGCATTTGCAATCCTCGTTTTTGCTTTGGTTCAACGGCCACAGGGACTTCTGGGGACCAAAGGGGCCCGTATTTGATGACTCGAGTTACAGATACGTTGAAGTATGGAAAGCTTATTTGGCTGTTCCTTTTCCTGGGTATGCTTCTTCTCCCCATCTTCGTCCGGGACCGATATATCCTCCACGTCCTGATTATGATCTTCGTCTATATCACCTTGGTAGAATCTTGGAATCTCCCCGGGGGGTATGCAGGATATATTTCTTTTGGCCATGTTCTCTTCTTCGGCATCGGCGGGTACAGCACCGCCATGCTTGTAAACTTCTCAGAGATGCCTGCCATTGTAACCTATTTCCTGGGGGGCATTTTCGGTGCCCTCGTTGCCCTCATTTTTGGATATATATCACTGCGATTGAAAGGCCCGTACTTCGCCATCGCTACGCTCGCCCTGGCGACCATTGGGAGATACATTTTTCTCAATTTCGATATCTTTGGGGGTGCCGAAGGGCTCCTTCTCCCCATGAGCCCCTGGACTCCCGAATTCGAGAAGATTCCGTACTACTATGGCACCTTATCCATCACCGCCCTCACCGTTCTTACCGTATATGGGATTGCAAGAACGAGACTGGGAATCGGACTCATGGCTATCCGGGAAAATGAAGAAAAGGCGGAAGGGTTGGGTGTTAATACCACTCGGCACAAGGTTGTCGCTTTTATTATCAGTGCATTTTTCCCGGGGATGATGGGAGGGCTCTTTGCATCATATCTGGAGTACGTCAATCCTGATTCATGCTTTAGTATTCTTTACAGTGCGAATATCCTCTTGATGGCCATACTGGGGGGATTGGGAACCGTCACTGGACCGATCATTGGCTCTTCTATCGTTGTCATCGTTTCTGAGATTCTCAGTTTTACCGTTGGTCATCAAATCCGGCTCGTGCTGTTCGGGTTTATTCTCGTGACACTTGCCATCTTTCTCCCTGGGGGTCTCCTTTCTCTCAGGGAAAGAGGCCAGGGAATGAAAGCGAAGGGTTTTATGCTCAGAGGGAGGAGTGAAATGGCTGTTCCCTCCTCGGAATAGATGAGATTTGCCGGATTGGATCGATGAGTTTAGAGGCAAAGGGTATTGTAAAAGATTTCGGAGGAATCCGTGCCGTTGGGGGGGTGAGTTTTAAGATCCCCACGGGGGCCATAACGGGCCTTATTGGCCCGAACGGGTCTGGAAAGACGACTTTTTTTAATCTGGTAACGGGGTTTCTGCCCCTGGATGAAGGAGAGATTTGGTACAAAGGGCGACGCATTGATGGATTCAAACCCCATCAGGTCGTGGAACTGGGTATCATCCGCACCTTTCAGATCACACGGGTTTTTCCGAGGCTCACGGTCTTGGAGAATATGTTGGTCCCCACAAGGGATAACAGCTTTGTGCACCTCGTCCGCAACCCCAGGAAGGATGAACGCCCGGAGAAGGCCTTGCGACTTTTAGAGTCTATTGGATTGGCGTCCTATATGGATGACCCAGCAGCTTCCCTTTCCTATGGACAGAGTAAACTGCTGGAACTGGCACTCTCATTCATGGTACAGGCCGAAATGGTCCTTCTTGACGAACCTTTTTCCGGGATAAACCCCACGCTCCAAGCCAGGATCAATCGATGGATAAAAGAGGAGAATAACCAGGGCAAAGAATTCATTGTCATTGAACATAACATGGATGTGATCATGAGCATCTGTCATCACATTGTCGTTATGCATCATGGACAGAAATTGGCTGAAGGAGAACCCCCGGTGATTCAGCAAGACGATAGGGTCCTGGAGGCCTACCTTGGCGATTGATATGCTCAGCCTGAGAGACGTAGAAGCTTCCTACCAACGGGGGGTCAAGATCCTCCAGTCTGTTTCCCTGGATCTTTCCCGAGAGGATATCATATGCCTCATTGGCCCAAATGGTGCCGGAAAGTCAACAGTTCTAAAGGCGATTATGGGCCTCGTCAATGTAGAAAGAGGCTGTATTACCCTCAACGGGGAGGAGATCACCAATTCCAGGGCAAACCAGACGATGCGGAGAGGGGTGTCCTATGTTCCCCAGGGGAGGACGGTGTTTCCAGAAATGACCGTGTGGGAGAATCTGCGGATGGGGGGATTTATCCTCAAGGACAAGCACCAAGTGGAACAGCGGATCGAGGAGATCTATCAAATATTCCCCGTTTTGAAACACGCTCGCGATCGAAAGGCATATACCCTGAGCGGGGGAGAGCAGCAGATGTTAGAAATGGGCCGTGTCCTTATTCTAGACCCCAAGTATATGCTTATCGATGAGCCCTCTTTAGGGCTCGCTCCCAAGATTCGAAAGATGATCTTTGAAAAAATAGGGGCAATAAATCGAGAGAAGATGATCGGGATTCTGATGGTGGAGCAGAACGCAGTTCAGGGCTTGGCAACGGCGGATTTTGGTTACGTCCTGGATATGGGGAGGATTCGATTCCAGGGAAGTGGGGTGGAGTTGTTGGAGGACGAGAGAATCCGCCGACTCTATCTGGGAGGAGGTGATGCCAACAAAGAGAGACGGCCCTGAGGATTAGGGCAAGATTCACCTTATTCTGAAGAAAGGAGGGGTATAGAAATGGTGCTAAGAGGTTTGAAATGGATGTCTTTCGGCATGTTGGTGGGGGTTTTCACCCTGAAGACTCTGGGGGCATTTTCTTGGGCTGCCGAGCCTATCAAGATTGGGTGCACCATTTCCCAATCCGGCCGGTATGCCGACTCGGGATCCTATTACAAGGAAGCCTATCTCATGTGGCAGGACGATGTGAACGCAAAAGGGGGCCTTCTGGGGAGGCCAATAAAGCTCATCATTTACGACGATGAGAGCTCGGCGGATAAAGCCGTTGGTCTCTATGAGCGGCTGATTACGGTTGACAAGGTAGACCTCCTGCTGGGACCCTACACGAGCACGATCATTTATCCGGTTGGAAGAGTGTCAGAGAAGTACAAAATGGTCCTTCTCCAGGGCGGGGGCACAGCCAGTAAAATCTTCGAGGCGGGGTTCAAGTATATGTTCCTTACCCTGCCAGGCTTCTCTGAGCAACACGCGATCGGGTTTTTTGAGTACCTCAACACGGTCCCGAAAAATCAGTGGCCAAAGAAGGCAGCGGTAATCTATGGAGATAAATCTGCGAGTATCGCCAATGCCCAGGGGGAAAAGGATCACGCCGAAAAAAACGGCATACCCGTGGTCCTTGATGAAAAGTATCCACCGGATGCAACGGATCTAACCTCGGTAATTACGAAAGCCAAGAATCTGGGGGCCGACTTGCTGATGGCTGGGACCTACTTTCCCGATGCGATTCTCATCGCGCGGACGATCGGTGAGCTGAACTACAAACCCAAGTACGTCCTTCTCACTGCGGGCGTCTCGGATTATAAGTACGGGGAGAATCTGGGAGCTCTTGCCAATAACATCATGGGCACGGCTTGGTGGCACGATTCGATTCCTTTTTCCCTTGACTGGACCAAGAGATATGAGAAACGGTTTGGACGTCTTCCCGATTATCATGGCTCTGGCGCATACGCGGCTGCCCAGATCTTGGAAGAGGCGGTTCGAGGAACAAAGAGCCTTGATAACACGGTGCTCCGAGACTATATCGTCGGCCACTCCTTTGATACGATGATCGCCCAGAATCTCAGGTTCGATGAACGTGGGGTGCCCAGTTATTCCATGGTGACTCTACAGTGGCAAGACGGAAAGCTTGAGGTGATTTGGCCTCCTCATGCGCAGACAGCAAAACCGAGACCCTTCGGGCCATAGAGCAGGACTTCCGGTTTCAGGCCTGTTGTCTTTTGGAGACAGCAACGTGGCGTGGGGGATATTGCCCAAAGGGAAATGGGCGAGACCCTCACGGCGCTCCGCCTTACGATGCCGGAAGTAGGCAGGGGTTGAGGGGATTGGCCTCCTCCCCTGCTTGCCCCGGTAGGAATGATGAGGTTGCTATAGGTATTCGTGACAGATTTGGGCAACCGTGAATCGCGAGGTGGAGCGTCCCGCAGTCCCAGCGAGGAGGCGGAGATGGCCGAGCAGAAACAGCTGCGCATTCTTTGTCCAAACGGGCACTTGGGTTTTGCTCCCACCAAAGAGGAGAGCTTCTGGCTGGGGGCGGAGACCAGGCCTGACTTCTATTGCTGTGATTCGGGAAGCGATGATATCGGCCCGGCGCCATTGGGTCTGGATAGCTCGGCTAGCCCTTACGAATGGCAGAAGCACGATTTGGAGTTAATGCTCGTTGCCTCCAGAAAACAGGGAGTGCCAATGATTATCGGCTCGGCCGGGGATACCGGAACGAAATCCAGGGTGGACATGTATGTCGACATCATTATGGGGCTTGCGGAAGACCACCAGTTCGCAGGTTTCAAGCTCGCCTACTTCTATTCGGACGTGGACAAAGCGTATCTGAGAGAGAAGATGAGAAAAGGGACGACTGTCGAGGGACTCGACGGGCGGGCGAGCTTGACCGAGGAGGACCTGGACAAAACTGACCGGATCGTAGCCATGGCGGGTGTGCACCCGTATATCAAGGCCCTGGATATGGGGGCAGATGTTATCATCGGTGGCCGTTCCAGTGATTCTGTCATCTTTGCGGCACCGGCCATAAGGGCAGGATATCCTGAAGCCCTTTCCTATTACTTGGGTAAGGTGTTGGAATGTGCCTCTTTTTGTGCCGAGCCCTATGCTGCGAAAGAGTCGGTCATCGGCACCATAACCGATAAGGATGTAAAGGTTACCGCCATGCACCCGGACCAACGCTGTACGGTCGCCTCGGTGGCCGGGCACGCAATGTATGAAAGGTCTAATCCTTTCTTCGAATATGTGGCAGGCGGTATGCTTGACATGACTGATTGTGTATATGAGCAGTATGACGAAAAGACGACCCAGATCACCGGGCCCAGATTTGTGCCGGTTCAGGGAAAGGTTAAAGTCAAGTTGGAGGGATCAGGTAAAGTCGGTGAGAGATTCATCGGTATTGCTGGGATCCGTGATCCCTATACCATAAACAATATTGACCGGGTAATTGAATGGGCGCGGTCCCAGGTGGAGGAGAGGTTTGCGGGCAAGGATTACCAACTGTATTACAAGATTTTTGGAAAAAATGGGGTGATGGGCGATCTTGAGCCGGTCAAGGAAATAAGGTCCCATGAACTGTGTATCGTGGTCGAAGGCATCGCACCCACGAAAGAAACGGCGGAAGAAATTACCATGATCGGCACCAGACAGATCTTTTATGCGCGACTTCCGGAGGTAAAAGGAACAGCCGGGACAGCGGCTTTCTTTATCGATGAGGTTCTTCAGGCCTCGCCCGCTTACACATGGACGATAAACCACGTGGTTCCCGTAGACGACCCGATGGAACTTTGCAAGCTTCACCTCATCGAGATCGGTTGATTAGTCGTCACTGAAGAATGTCCCTGGAGCGAACATTACGGAGTTTTTGGGGCTACCCGTCTTGGCGAAGGGAGTGTCCCCGAAGGGGCGAGATTCAGCTGTCTGAGGCCGCCAGGCCGAGTTCGGAAGATCGAACGACCGAGCCTTAGAACGGGTCAAAAACTCCGTACAGAGAGGGTCGGGGGCGTTTTTCAGTGACGACTCATTAAAGAAACTAAGGCGATGAAGGTCAAAAAACTCGTTGAGCTAGCCAAGACAATTCGCAGCAAGAACGCTGGGACGGACAAGATTACCTTCGATATCATCTTCAGGGAGAAGGATAACTATGAGCGGGTAAAATCCAACAAGGTGATTACGAAACAGCGTATCGCCAAACTGTATGGAATCCCGGAAGAGAGAATATGCGATTTTGTGGAATATGATCCAGCTTATGCGATAAAGTTTACGATACTGAGGGAGAGGCCGAGTGGGAGTCCGGGGGAAACAGACATATTTGGATGTCAACAGTATCCACCGTTGCTGGATATAGAGGTTCAGGTTGATGAATAGGGCAACGGTGAAGTCTTTTTTGAATCGTCGTTGAGCCAACGATTCCCCTGATCTGTTCGATACGACTCCGGAGTCTTCCATCTCTGTTGATCCCTCGCGCAATAAACCTGCAGGCCCCACCAACACTACCCTGACTTTCCCGGGAAAAGGCCTCTGCAATCTTCTTCAACGAGGTGCCCCACGACTCCCTGGCCGGGTACATGGCAACCTGCCTCGCCTCATTCCCCTTCCCCCTTCGTCCCTGAAAGAGACCCTCCTCAGTGACCTGACAGACACCCCTGTTTTGATCACCGGGGATACACGAGGCTTCAAAACCCTGGTTTCATAACCCATCGGTTCTTCCAAGGACAATGTTAACAACTCCGACTTTATCTCCAAGTTACGCTAGAAACAAGTTTGAGATTTTTCTGGATTCCAATGAATTTAAAATCGATGCACTGGGAATCATTGGGCGGATAGTCAAAACAATTCTGAATAAATGTGCGTAGTGTGGATCCAGAATTCGCAAAACTGCAGTTAACTTATTTAGTCTTGACAAGCAATATGCCATTTCGTTACTTTGACTTAAGTTCTGGTCTGTGGGTGTCAGGGGCGAAGGAACCTTGAATTGTCCTTCACCTGGGAGCGCATCTCTGAGAGGGCAGTCTAGAAATACTCCGTTGTCCGATCCACGGACGTCAGAATCTGTGGGGCGAGGGGACACATCATTCCAAACGAGGAGGAGACTATGAGAGTTGCATACAAATCGATGCTGGCCACACTCTTGCTGATGGTTGTTCTCGCAGGATTGACAGGGGGGCCGATTTGGGCGGAAGAACAGAAGAAGGTGAACCTTAACAACGCGACGATTGAAGAGCTATCCACCCTGAAGGGCATCGGGCCATCCTATGCCCAGCGAATCGTGGAATACCGAGAGGTCCATGGTCCCTTTCAGCAGCCTGAGGATATCATGAAGGTTAGAGGGATCGGGATGAAAACATTCGAGGTCAACAAGGATATGATTACGATCGAATGAGGAGATAGAGGTCGCATGCCCTCGCCCCGCAGTACTTCGGCCTTCTACACGATGGGTCAGACCTCGGTCTCTCCCTTTGGCTCTTTCTCGGTCTTAGGGACGGCATTGAAGTTATGGCCTCCTTCTTCGTCTTACCTCTTGGAGGAAATCGGAAAACTTGACGTCCCTTTGAACGAGGAGGACGAAGAGATGGTAGAGGACGTCAACGCTTTCTTCAAGGGTTCTCTGTTTAGATTCCTTCTTCGCTGCATGGATGAACTCTCCTGACTCCTCATTCACTTTTTCGCATATTTTCTCAAGACCTTCTGCGAAGAGTGCCGCCGTGTAGGACCCTTCGGGCATGTTCTGCTTGCGCTCAGTCAGAACGGTATAAAGCTCGCTCAGAATGTCGTCGGTTTTGCTTTCTTTGAAACATGAAGTTGAGCCGGTGTGACACGTGGGTCCTTTGGGCATTACCTTGACGAGAAGGGTGTCATTGTCGCAATCAGGCTTTATGCGCACAAGCTCAAGGGTATTTCCACTCGTTTCACCTTTCATCCAGAGCCGTCCTTTGGACCGACTGTAAAACCACACTCTCTTCGTCTCTATCGTTCTTTTAAGTGCATCCTCGCTCATGTAGCCAAGCATTAACACGATGCCCGTCTCGGCATCTTGAACGATGGCAGGTATCAGACCGTTCCCTTTTTCCCAATTCAGTTCGGATCGTAATGGGTTCATATCCGTACCGGTATGTTGTGCTCCCTGAGGTAAGCTTTAAGCTCAGGAACCTCAAGCTCCCTGTAGTGGAAGAGACTCGCAGCAAGTGCTGCGTCGGCCTTGCCATCGGTAAAGGCTTCCAAAAAATGTTTTTTTGTCCCAGCACCACTTGAAGCGATGATTGGAATACTGACACTCTCAGAAAATGCCTTCAATAGCTCGATATCATAGCCGTCCTTCATTCCATCCATGTCGAGAGAATTAACCAAAAGTTCCCCAGCGCCGAGACTTTCCATTTGCTTGGCGAAGGCAATGGCGTCAATCCCAGTGGACTCCCTCCCACTTCTAATGTAAATCTCCCAATGGTCCCCGGCGCGCTTTGGATCGATGGAAATAACGATACACTGCGACCCGAACTGCTCAGCAGCTGCTTTCACAAAACCGGGATCTTCCACTGCTGCTGAACCAATGGACACTTTATCGGCACCGCTCTTGAGGAGATCCCTAATCGTATCCAGCGTTCTAATTCCACCGCCAACCGTGAAGGGAATATTGATGTTTTGAGCAATCCGCTTCACGAGATCATAGAGGGTGTTTCGGTTTTCCACCGTCGCCATAATATCGAGGTAGACGAGCTCGTCCACTCCCATTTCGCTGTAGAGTCTACCCAGTTCAACAGGATCGCCCGCATCCCGCAACTGTACGTAGTTTGTGCCCTTGACTACCCTTCCTTCTTTGATGTCCATACAGGCAATGATCCTTTTGGCTAGGTTCAAACCTCCCCTTTCAGCTCTCGCGGGTTTTCCGTCGGAGTCAAACCCCCGTCTTACCAATTCCTGGAGATTGATTTTACCCTCATAGAGGGCTTTGCCAATAATTACGGCAGAGGCCCCCATCTCTTCCAGTTTTCTAACATCCCCATCGGATGAAACCCCGCCAGCCACCATGACCTTGAAAGGGGATTCCAGCACCTTTTCAATCAATTCAAAGTTAGGACTCGTAAGGGTGCCGTCCCTCTTAATATCGGTAAGGAGAATAAGCTCTAGGCCGAGTTCGTCTAGCTCATCGAGAAGATCAAACAACGGCTTTTCTGTCATTTCCTGCCAACCCCGAATTGCAACAACCCCTTCTTTTACATCAACCGCGACGACAATGCGGTCTCCCCCATACTCCTCGACGAGCCTTTTAATTAGTACCGGATTGGAGAGAGCCGATGTTCCCAAGATGATCCTTTTCACCCCACCTTCCAAATACCTTTTCCCATCGCCGTAGGTCCTGATCCCCCCGCCAACCTGTACAGGAATGTCCAAGAATCGAACAATTTCGAGAACTTCCCTGACGTGTACCGGCTTGCCCTCTCTCGCTCCGTTCAGGTCGATAATGTGGATGAGGGATGGGCCGTGCTTTTGGAGTGTGAATGCGTTCTCAAGCAGATTATCGGAATATATCCTGCACTGTGTGTAGTCTCCTTGAAGGAGCCGTACACACTTTCCGTCCAGAATGTCCATTGCAGGAATGACTTCCATTTTCTGTTGCTTACCCAGTTCCAGTTTGCAGAAGTTGCGAAGAAGCCTGAGTCCAACTGGCCCTGACTTTTCTGGATGAAACTGGACACCGTAGAAGTTGTCTTGGCTGAGGACAGAAACGAACTCCGAGCCATAGAGGGTTTTTCCCAGCACGACACGATCATCAGCATCGACATAGTAGGAATTGACGAAATAGAAGTACGAACCATCAGGAATGCCCTTGAAAAGGGAGTGATTCTGAACTCGATCCACCGTATTCCACCCTATTTGGGGAACTTTGAGTTGAGATTTTGGATCTCCATATGTTGCAAACCGCTTAACTCTACCGTCCACAATCCCGAGACAGGCGGTATTGTCCTCTTCCGAAAACGGCAAAAGCAGCTGCATTCCCAGGCAGATGCCAAGAAATGGCACTTTGATTTCCTTGATTGCCGTGTCGAGATTCCGCCTCTTGAGCTCCTCCATGGCTGGAGCCGCCCGCCCCACCCCCGGGAATATCACTTTATCCGCGCCTTTGACATCGTTTGGATCAGACGTGAGTTTGTAATTTACACCCAGTATGTCGAGCCCGTTTGTCACCGAAGCAATATTGCCTGATTTGTAATCAATAACGGCAACGCTCATAGGACACCTTTGGTTGATGGCAACGATCCTCCTAAACGATGGTCACGTTCGCACGCCATCCTTAAGCCTCGGCCAAAGGCCTTGAAGATGGCCTCGATTCTGTGATGTTCATTTCTGCTGTAACGGACATTGATGTGAATATTGGCTCTGAGAGATTCAGAAAGGGATCGAAAGAAATGTTCCACCATTTCTGTTGGCAGATCACCGACCCTCTCTCTTTTGAACTCACAATCAAAGACAAGATATGGACGGCCACCCAGATCCAGGGCGACTTCGGCCAATGTGTCATCCATGGGTAACAGGAACCCGTACCGGCAAATACCCCTTCTCGGGCCCAATGCCCTAGAGAGTGCTCCCCCAAGAGTAAGACCAACATCTTCAACGATGTGATGTGCGTCGATATCTAAATCCCCCCTTGCCTTAATTCGGAGATCTACTAATGAGTGCTTCGACATTTGCTCAAGCATGTGGTTGAAGAACTTGAGATCTGTCTCAATCTTGAAACTCCCCTTCCCATCGAGGTTGCACTGAACGAAGACATCGGTTTCATCGGTCTTTCGATCGACAGAGGCAAGCCGCGGAAATGACCCATTTGTCTCCATCTGGATCCCCCACACACCCACATTCTTGGCAAACTCCAAGTCCGCCTCCCTGTCTCCAATCATGATCGATTGCTCCAGGTTGATCTTCTCCTGCATAAGAAAATCTTGGACGAGGCCCGTCCGAGGCTTCCGGCATAAACAATTATCCTCGGGAAAGTGTGGACAAATGAGGATACGATAGAATTCAATTCCTTCTTTTTGGAGTAGCTCCAGGAATTTCTCTTGAGGCCTTTGAAAATCCTCCTCTGGAAAAGACGACGTCCCTCTTCCGTCCTGATTTGAAATCATAACAAACCGATACCCCTCCTCTTTGAGCCGCTTGAGTCCCTCAACAACCCCAGGAAGCACCTGGACTTTCTCAACCAAATCGATCTGCTCTGTGTCGACTGGCTCCAAGATGAGTGTACCGTCGCGGTCAAGAAAGGCGATCTTCAACGGTTCACGGAAAGCTCTCATCAGATGTCCTTTGCTAGTATAGCGTCTCAACAATAACTTGAGTAATTTACACGATCGCACGCTGTCCTGAAAACCGACATCTTAAATCCGAAATTCGAATATCGAAATGCGAAACAAATCCGAATATCAAATGACCAAAATCCCAAACATGTTTAGAACATTAGAGAATTCGAGTTTTGATATTGTCCTTCGACTCTGCTCAGGACCGTGAGCTTGTCGAACGGCTCGTCGAACCATTTCGGGTTTCGAATTTCGGGCTTCGAGTTTTGAATTTGGACATCTCCACACGTACGATCAGTTTTAGTGCAACTTTTGTAAACTACTTTGGGGACGTAATGCTAGATCTAGGATTCGTTTTTGACGACAGGTAACCGATGAACGACCCCATGTCATGGGAAACGGATTGATATCGAATTCCTATGTCCATCGAGACCCTCACTGATTGCGAGTGTTTCGACCGTCTCCCTCAAGTTCTCGATTCCCTGTCTTGAAACTCTCTGAACTTGGATCATTTTCCCAAATGATTCGGTGGAAAGCGGAGAAAAGGTTCGGGAAAAACCGGATGTGGGCAACGTGTGATTTGCCCCTGTCGCGTAATCCCCGAGGGTCTCAGACGTATATCTTCCAAGAAAGATAGAGCCTGCATTGGTAATCCGATTGAGAATACCGGTCTCAGTCTTAGCCAAGATTCCCAAGTGCTCAGGCGCATACTCATTGGCAATCACACAGGCCTCGTAAAGCGAATCAACGACAATGGCGAAACTCCTCCTCAGCGATTTTTTTATGATCTCCCTTCGGGAAGATCGGTCCATTTGCCTTTTCATCTCCTGAACGACGCTTTCTGCAAGCATCTTTGAAGGCGTTACCAGAACACTCTGTGAATCTTCTCCGTGTTCCAGTTGTGCAAGGAAGTCGGCCGCGATCCATCGAGGCTCGGCATTCTGATCAGCAATAACGAGCAGCTCTGAGGGTCCCGCTGGCATGTCGATGTCGACCACTCCATATACCAGCATTTTTGCCGTTGTGACATATCGATTGCCAGGACCGAAGATTTTATACACCCTCGGCACCGTCTCCGTGCCAAATGCCATGGCGGCGATTGCCTGGGCGCCGCCAGTCTTAAAGATTCTCTCGATTCCGCAAAGATTCGCAGCCACAAGGACAGCGGGGTTACATCGACCCCCTACAGAGGGCGGGGTGCTCATAACCACTTCTTTACACCCGGCGATCCTAGCCGGAACCCCAAGCATCAGCACGGTGGAACAATAAGACGCTCTCCCCCCTGGGATGTACAAACCCACCCGCTCGATCGGCCTGAACTCCCGCCATACCTTGACTCCTTTTTCCGTCTCGACAGGCCTCTCTTTTCGCTGCACGTGATGTCTATGAAACCTCTCGATATTTCTCTTTGCTCTCTTCAGCGCCCCAAGGACCCTGGTATCAACCTCCTTGAAGGCTTGATCGATCTCCCTCCTACTCACAACGAGTGAAGGCAAACTCAAGCCGTCAAATTTCTTGGCGAATTCGAAAAGGGCACGATCCCCTTTGCTTTTGACGCGGGCAATGATGGTTTTCACCGATTTTTCGACATCGGCACGTCTTCTTTGCCTTATCCGAAGTTTCTTCGCGACTTCCTCTAGCCTTGTGTGCTGGGTGTAGAGTATCTTCATAGGCTCGGGAACCTAAATCTTCCTGGCTTTGGAAATGGGCTTTCGACCAATACAGCCTGAGATTCTAAAACCGTAACCAGGGGACTGAGATCGTGGTCTTCCAAGGTCCTTCCGGTTTGCGTGATATCGCAGATTGCATCGGCGAGATTCAAACCCGGTGTGACTTCCACAGAACCCCTTATGGTGATAATCGCCGCGTTGATCCCCTTCTCTTCCAAAAATCTCGCAACCAATCTTGGATAGGAGGTGGCAATGCGTTCTCCCTCCAAGTCCCCAAGCGTTCTTATCTGAGAGCCCTTAGGAACCGCTACGACCAGCGAACAGGGGCAGAATCCCAATTTCTGGATTACGTTGACGTTCACATTCTTTTCATAGAGAACGTTTTCACCCACAATGCCGAAATCAACGACACTCCGACACACATATTCAGGAATATCGTCGTCTCGCAGGTGAAGAATCTCGACATCACAGTTTTCACACGGGGTCACCAGATTTCGACCGTTTCGCTTGAACTTCAACCCCACCGAGCAAAGGAAGTTCAGACTCGGTTCAGCTAACCTTCCGCTTTTTTGTACCGCGATTTTTGTTTTATCAATTCCCTGCATAGGTGTATCCATTTAGATATGCGGTCAGTTGATTTTGGGGTATCCTTTTCTGTTTTCCTGTCTTCATCACCTTTATCGTTGCCTCACCTCTCTGGATCTCATCCGGACCACAAATCACGACAAAAGGTATCTCCTTTTTGTCTGCGTACTTGAGCTGCTTGCCCAATTTCTCAGGTTCAAAATAGATCTCAGCATTGATACCGGCGTTTTGCAGATCGTTCAGGATCCGTAATGAGTTTCTGAGCGTGGCCTCATCAAAATACGTCACCAGTACCCTGGAATTTAACTTGACGTCACAGAACATGTTGAGTTCTTCCATGGCGATCATGATTCGGTCAAAACCAAAGGCAACCCCAACCCCGCTGAACTGTTCTGTGGAGAACAAGGAACAGAGGCCATCATATCGCCCACCCGCGCACACCGCCCCAATGTCGACCTTCGGCAAAAAAACCTCAAAGACTATCCCCGTGTAATAGTCGAGCCCCCGGGCTAAGGTCAAATCGAATACCAGGCGTTTTTTGGAAATTCCAAAGGCGTCACAGATTGCCAGAAAGCCCTTGATCTCTTTTGTGTCGTATTCCTCCAGAAACGCGATCTTCTGTCCATTGGTCCCCTGGGTTGTTATGACACCGAGTAGCGTTTCGATGGCTTCCTCGGTTACGAATGACCCAAGCTCTTTTGCGACTCTCTCGCTTTCAACTCTTCCGAGTTTGTCTAACGCCCGGATAACTTCCTTCTGCTCATCAAGAGGAATGTTCAAGCTTCCGAGAATGCTGTTGATCAGCCGACGACTGTTGAACTTGATCTCGAACGAATCAAACCCTAGGGATTCAAAAACACGGTCTACCACCTTGGCGATCTCTCCCTCTGCAAGGAGGCTCTTCGTTCCAATAATGTCAACATCGCACTGATAGAATTCCCGGTAGCGACCCTTCCCTGGCTTATCGGCTCGCCACACCGGTGCGATTTGATACCGCTTAAAGGGCATGGGCAGGTTTTTGTGGTAGGCAGCCACAAACCGGGCAAAGGGGACTGTCTGATCATACCTCAGCGCTATTTCCCTTCCCCCTTTGTCTTTGAATGTATAGGTCAATTTTGAATCTTCGTTTCCATACTGTCCTAAAAGGGTCTCAGCGTACTCGATCGCAGGTGTCTCGATCGTGTTATATCCAAAATTAGTGAACACGGATTCGATCTTTTCCATGACGGATTGCCTCTTTGCCATGTCTTTGGGCAAAAAGTCACGGGTACCTCTCGGGATCCTGGGTGTTATCAAATCAGCCATCGTTCTCGCATGGTTAAGAAAACAAAAAATCCCACTGCAACAGTGGGATGGGGTGGATACGAACTGAGGGGGCGCCTATTGTTGCATCCGTTTGAGCGCCAGCTTGTATCCACCCATGCCGTGATGGAGCCAATGGGCCACACGCGTTATTGTTGCCGTACTCGAACCGGTTTCTTTGTTTATTTGGCGGTACGTTTCACCAGCAAAAACCCTTTTTGCGACCTGAAAACGTTCTGCCATAGCCCGGAGCTCGGATAGCGTGCAAAGATCGCGGAATAGTCTTTTGCACTCCTCAGGCGTCTCCAGCTTGAGAATGGCCTGAAACAATTCTTTCATTTCCTTACTGTTTAATACCCTTTCCGGCATGGGGCGTGGTTTGGTGAGTTAGTCTGTTAAAACGCTAATACGCTAAAACATTATAACTATCCAAACGCCGATTGTCAAGTGAAAATTTGATTTTTTTTCTCCCCAAGGTGACGAATTCTCCGTATGTCGATCCCTCGACCACGACCGTTTTCCCCTTCACAAAGGGAGCTTCGACTTCTGTCAAATCCATCCAAATTACGGCGACCAAGACCGATGATGAACGTGAGGCCTTTCGGGTTACCCGGGGATTTCTCTGTGCCAGCCCTGAGAGGGAAAGGGGGTTTCCCCTCTCTTTCCCTCTTCAAGCATCTTGGAGCGCCTTTTCAACCTCCCGGAGGTTCGGAAATGAGGATCGTCCCCCTGGCCGGGCGACCGATAAGCCTGCTGTTGTAGAAGAAAACCAAAGGGCTTCCGCGAATGTTTTCCCGTGGAGAACGGCGTAGGCAAAGGCACCGTGGAAAACATCCCCTGCCGCTGTGGTATCGACAGCCTGAACTGCCAAAGCAGGCAAAGACGCAAGGCGGCCACCCTCTAAATAAATCGTTCCTTTCTCACCCAGAGTGATAGCCACGTTCTTTCCATTCAAGGCAAACAGCCCCTTGAGACACTGTTCTTGCTCCACCGGGGTCTGGAGCCGAGAAACTCCGGTCATATCCAGTGCGAAACCCTCAGAACCGATAAGGTAATCGACTTTCCGAGAAAGGACCTCCGTCCCCTTTCGCCGGGAGCCCGCATCCAGAATCGTTTTTGCCTGGGGGGAGACCGCTATGGCCTTTAGGGAGGCATCAAGCTGGTGTCCGTCCATGAGAATGACCCTGGGGTTCAGTCCTCTTAGGGTGGACTCCTCGAGAACCAGAGGAGGGGCGCCTTCATGGCGATTGATGATGGTGCGGCTGCCGGTCTTCTGATTGACGAGGATGCAGGAGAGGGGGGTTCCGTATCCTGAGCGAACCCCGATCAAGCTCAGTTCGGCTCCTTCCGCATTCAACTCGTCGAGAATCCTGCGGCCAAAAAGATCATCCCCAATAACACAGGCAAGAGCCGCAGAGACGCCCCATTTGGAGAGAAGGGAGGCCGCATTGGCCGCCGGTCCTCCCCCGGTCTCAAAGGATCTACGGATTTCGTACTTTCGATTCTCCTCAGGAAAGTCCTCCAGAGGGAGATTAATATCGAAAGCGGCCGTCCCAATGCAAAGAACGTCAATCATAGCTTCACCCGCAACCGGGCTCTCTCTTCCGGATCAGGCCTTCTGTCAAAGAGAGTCGATCGGTCAACCCCTGGAAGGACGCCCCTTCAGTCCCCGTGGAGGGCTACTTTCTGTGGATCCCATGGCGAAACTGCCCGGGCGCTCCGACCTGTGGATGACGTTTTTCGTAAGAGGGCTCGAATACGAACTCTGAACCCATCGGATTCCAGTGAGGAGGCCCGAGATTGAATGGAGAATAGCCCGTACTTCTGCTCAAGTCAATAATCTCGAGATCAGACAGAGTATCCTCTGCTAAAGGTTCTAAATACTCGATTTGGCGCAGAAATGCCTTTCTAGGAACGCCGGAATATACAGACACGATTCTATCTGGATGTCTCTTTATCGATCCATCATTGCCAAAATGAGAGCTAGGGGATACCATTTGTGTTCGCAGAATTAACGCAGGCTCAGGAGGTTACATTATGTACACCAGAACGTATTTCTCGGCGGCATTCAAGACCCTTTTTCTGACCCTCGCCCTTCTGGTCACCCTTACCCCCCCGATTCACTCCCAGGAAGGGACGACCCGAGAAGCCGGGATTTCTCTAGAGAACCTGGAGGCTCTGATCCAGACTCTCGAAACGCAGCAGAAGCGGGATGCCCTGGTCAATGACTTGAAGACACTCGTAGAGGCTCAAAAAATGAAGCAAAAAACAGAGCCTCCCGAGGAAGAAAAGCCCAATCTCGTGGAGCGGGTTATCCTGGAGTATGGCGAGCTCACTCGTGAAACCTCGGGCCTTTTCCATCGCCTCTTTCAGCTCGTCCGACAGGCCCCTGAGGGTTTGAAGGGGGCAGGGGCGTATCTCTCATCCCCTGGGAACAGAGCCACCCTGTACCGAACAGGCGCAATTGTTGGTGTTGGAGTCCTCACGGCTTTGATCATCATTCTCCTCGTCAGGTGGCTCACCTCGGTCGTCTCCAGATGGATCTTGACCGGCAGGGAACGGACCGCCAGAGGAAAGGTCTATGAAGCAGGCATGAGGATAATAATCCGCGTCAGTCCATACGCGGCCCTCTTTGTCGGGTCGCTTTTTGTTCTCAACCTCCTGGGAGTCCGTGGGGTTCTGTATCAGTTCTTGATCCTATTCCTGTTGACTCTCCTCCTCTATGAAGCCATTTTCGCCTGCTCCAAGATCCTTCTCAGCCCATACAAGCCGGAGGCTCGGACTCTTCCCTTGGCCAACGAAACGGCTGCCTACGTGTGGGTCTGGGTAAAACGGTTTCTCAACCTCTGGGTCCTTTACTACTTTGTGACCCACGCCCTGGAGATTTTGAACGCTCCCCCGTTGCTTTTCGCAGGGGTCAGCAGGATTCTCATCCTCCTTTTCCCCATCCTCTCCACCGTTCTTCTCCTTCAGATAAGGAGAATCTATGCCCCTCCGAGGAGAGTCCGTCCGGAGGGGACCATCTGGACCCGATCACTCTTCTATTGCAGTCGGTTTTGGCATCTTGCAACGGGAATCATCATTTGGTTGATTTCAATCTTTATTCTCGCCAATTACAAAGCGGGCATCGCCTTTCTCATTTTTGCTTCCCTTAAGACGCTGGTCGCGATTGGAATCCTTTGGGGACTGTTGCATCTGATCGACCCGCTTTTCAACAGACTGTTTAGTCTCGGCAAGGATTTAAAGCTACGCTTTCCGGGTCTTGAAGAAAAGACCAATCGCTACCTCGGTACGATGAATCGGGTCATCAAGGCAGCCATGATACTGGTCGGAATCGCAAGTATCCTGGAGTTTTGGGGGCTCCAGGCTTCGTGGTTTGTAACCTCGGAGTTGGGATCCACCATCCTGTCCAGGGCCATCACCATCGGGATCGTCGTTGGCGTTGTATTGGCCATCATTGATCTGAGTAGTTTTGTGACCAACCAACTCGTTCAGTCCCGAACCGATCCAACGGGCCGGGTGATTGAGCCGGGAAGAAAGAAGAAGACCCTCGTTCCCCTGTGCCACTGGGCTGTCAACGTGGCCTCCATCTTTGTTGGGGGTGTTGTCATCCTCAGCGAGTTGGGTGTCAGTGTGGGCCCCATTCTGGCCGGTGCTGGGATTGTCGGATTGGCCGTCGGGTTTGGCGCTCAGTCCCTGGTAAAGGATTTCATCAATGGCCTTTTTCTCCTGTTTGAGGGCAGCGTGGCTGTGGGGGATGTTGTGATTATCCAAGGCACGGGAGGGCTGGTCGAAGGGGTCACGCTGAGGACGATCAAGCTGAGAGATCTTGCGGGAAACGTCCATGTTATTCCAAATGGAAGCGTTGATATGATCACGAACATGACAAAAGAGTATTCAAGGTATGTCTTCGATGTGGGTGTGGCCTACAGGGAAGACGTGGACGAGGTCATGGCCGTTCTCGAGGAGATTGGCGAGTCCATGCAGAATGACCCGGAATATAGAGATGACATCTTGGAACCCCTCGAAATTCTCGGTGTCGACAAATTTGACGATTCAGCGGTGGTGATCAAGGCAAGGATTACGACGAAACCTATCAAACAGTGGCGAGTCGGTAGAGAATTCAATCGGAGAATGAAGAAGATATTCGATGAAAGAAACATTGAGATTCCCTTTCCCCACAGAACCGTCTATTGGGGGGAGGCGAAAGAAGGTCAGGCCCCTCCTTTGTCGATTCAGCTCGGCAGGGAGAGGGTGAGCACGGGGGAAGTGCCGGCCTAGGAATCCCCCTTGCTGGGCATTGGGGCCTCTGGTATCCTTCTCTCGGACCGAAGCGCCTGTTCGGAATCGAGAGATGGCTTCCTGTCAATGAATTCGCAAAAAGGAGCTAACCATGCGTGCAGTCGCAAAGGTCACGTTAGACAAGGGCGTGTCCCTGAAAGAATTCTCCCAGCCCGTCCCTGGAGAGGACGAGGCGCTGATCAGGGTGCACGTATCCGGGATCTGTGGGTCAGACCTCGAACTGTACAAGATTGACGGGTACCTGACCGACCCCAGGCTGAAACTCCCCTTCATTCTGGGACATGAGTTCTGCGGGGTCGTGGAAGCTGTCGGGCCCAGGGTCACGAGGGTTCAAGAGGGAGATCGCGTAGCCGGAGAAACCCACATCCCTTGCATGACATGCTACACCTGTCAAACGGGCAGTGCCCATATCTGTCCCAATCAGCGGAATGTCGGTCGAACGGTCAACGGGAGTTTTGCCGACTACATCACCGTGCCCGAGGTGAGTGTCAGAAAGGTCCCCGAGGCATTGACCGACCATGAGGTCGCCATGCTGGAACCCCTGGGAGTGGCCGCCCATGCCGTTCGAGAGAAGGATGTAACCGGTGACCGTGTCCTCGTGTTGGGATGCGGCCCTTTGGGCCTGATGACCGTTGCGGTTGCCAGAGTCTTTGGAGCAGCCCGCGTCTTTGCCACCAGCCACAGCCCTGCGAAATTACAGAAAGGGCTTCAGATGGGGGCGGATCAAGTATTCCAGGCGTCAGATGAAGATACCCCTCAAAGAATCCTCTCAGAAGCCGGCCCCCGCGGTATTGGGACCGTGATCGATATGTCTGGGAGCGAGGAGGCGATCCAACAGGGCCTTCAGGTGCTCCGTCCCGGGGGGACCATCGTCCTGGCTGGGATCCCTAAGAGGGACATCAATTTGAATGTCTTGCAATACAGCATTCACAGAGAGATAAAGGTGGTTGGGATTTTTGGGAGAAAACTCTGGGAGAGCTGGGATCTCAGCGAGATGCTCCTGGAACAGCATCGAATTCCGACCGAGCCGCTGAAAGGTTCAACCCATGCTGCGGAGCACTATGAAAAGGCTTTCCAGGAGGCATTCTCGGGGGAATTTGGCAGAACCTTCATCTCCTTCTCCCTTTGAACGCTGTTCTGTTCCCCTCCAGGCTTAAAACCCCAGGCCCCTCACGCCTCCTCCTCCAGAGTTGGATGATTCTGAGGCCAGGAAAGGAAATTGAACCCCCAGGGAGAATGTGATATAGAAGACAGAGCAAAGGGGGTTGGGCAACCTCAGTCCGCCGCTTCGCCCCAGGGTTAGAGATGAGACAGGATGAAGGCCCAAACCGAACCGCTGACCATTCGCCTTAATCCCTCGGACAATGTCGTTGTGGCTCGTGCCGACCTCAACCCTGGCTCGAAGATTCCCGGAGAGGGCCTGACCTGCCGTAACCCTATCCCATCTGGCCACAAAGTCGCCACCGCTTTCATCCCCCCTGGCGCACCCGTACGAAAATACAACCAGATTATTGGGTTCACCACATGCACCGTCTCCCCTGGGGAGCACGTGCACACCCACAACATGGAGTCAAAGGCGTTTGCTCGCGACTACGCGATGGGCGCCGATGTTCGACCCACGGATTACGTGCCAGAAGAGACGGAGGCGACCTTCGAAGGCATCGTGCGGCCAGATGGTCGCGTTGCCACGCGCAACTACATTGGGGTGCTCACCCTTGTGAACTGCTCGGCCACGGTGGCCCGTTATATCGCTGAGTCCTTTCGGGGTGATGGGCTCGGAGAGTTTCCCCATATCGATGGGGTGGTCGCCCTTTGCCACGGGACCGCGTGCGGGGGGGGTAGCGCGGAAGGTCTCGACATCCTCGAGCGTACGATTGCGGGTTATGCCCGGAACCCAAATTTCGCAGGCGTGTTGATCGCTGGATTGGGCTGCGAACTCAACGATATGGATCTTCTCCTGGAAGGCATGAATCTCGAGAGAGGGCCGTTCCTTCAGACCCTGACGATCCAGGGGACGGGCGGCACCCGGGCAGCGGTGCGTGAGGGTGTGGCCCGCGTTCGGGAGATGCTCCCTGACGCGAATCGGGTCGAACGTCAGACCTGTCCGGCAAGGCACATTATCCTCGGTTTGGAGTGCGGCGGATCAGACGGTTATTCCGGCATCACGGCAAATCCAGCTTTGGGAGCGGCGGTGGACCTTCTCGTGCGTCACGGAGGGACCGCGATCTTGAGCGAGACTCCGGAGATTTACGGTGCCGAGCACCTCTTAACCCGACGGGTTGTGAGCCGCGAGGTCGGAGAGAGACTCCTGGCCCTGATGAACTGGTGGGGGGCCTATACTGCCCGGACCGGCTGCAAGATAGACAACAACCCTTCCCCGGGCAACAAGGCCGGGGGGTTGACCACGATTCTCGAGAAGTCCCTGGGCGCTGTAGCAAAGGGCGGCACCACAAACCTGGTGGGGGTTTATCCCTATGCTCAACCCATCACCGCTAAGGGGCTGGTCTTCATGGACACGCCGGGCTTCGACCCCGTCTCGGTGACGGGAATGGTGGCAGGGGGGGCTAATCTCATTTGCTTCACCACGGGCCGCGGCTCGGTCTTCGGTTGCAAGCCGGTGCCCGTGATCAAGTTGGCAAGCAACACCGCATTGTACCACGCCATGGCGGAGGATATGGACGTATCTTGCGGGCCTATTGTGGAGGGTGAGACGACAATCGAGGAGATGGGTGAGCGTATCTTCCGCCTGATCCTTGAAACGGCGTCCGGAAAGAAGACCAAAAGCGAGCTTCTCGGCCTTGGGGACGATGAGTTCACACCCTGGCAAATCGGCGCCGTGTTGTGAGGGGCGAGTCGATAGCCAAAAGACGCTCCAAGCGTCTCGATTGAATGCAAGGGGCATAGGATCGTCAGAGAACCCGGGAGCTGTATGGCTCATGGCCGCCCTTGCCCCGTGGGGACTTCTGCCCCCTTTTCACACAACGATGGGCTTTGGGGATCGTGTGGCAACCTCTAGGAAAGTCCGGCCCCTGGGAATTGCCTCAAGGTGGAGGGCCACAACGGCTGTCTCAGGATCCTTGACAAGATAGTCGAGTAACTCGCACTCGTCCACAGCCGTCCTGGCCCCAATCGAGCAGACCTTGCTCACTCCCATGGTTTCGTGGCTCATCAGATCCACAATGAAACTCCCTGAAAGCACCTTGCTCTGGACCCTGAGTGAAACCGTTCCCCCTGTCAGCCCCTCGTCCCAGAGGCGGGGGGCCAGAACAGTCTGGATGATGCACCAATACCTTCGTTTCGTTCATGACAACCTCCACACCCTATCCATGAAGCCCTGCCCTTTTTTAATCGCTCATAGGCTCCTGAAGGCCTCATCAAAGGTTTCGAGGGTTTTGTCGATATCCTCCTGAGTGTGGGCAGCTGAAATATAGCCTCTTTGACTCGGAATAAAAAAGATCCCTTTCTTGAGAAGCATCGCATGAAATCTGTCCTGGAGGTTCTTATCTGCATGGACGACTTCTTCGGGTTGGTTGACTCGGCTTCTCAGAATTCATTAGCATCCCCTCCTATCGATGGTTGCCCTTGAGTCTTCCGAGACGTATGAGAAACATGACTTTCAGGAATCTCAAAGGGGAAGGATCCTTCAACGGCTATTGGACCTGTTTCTCAACCTCACGAATCGACGCATCCAGAATCGTGACGATTTCATCCAAATGAGATTGACTCACGATCAATGGAGGTGCAAGGAGAACATGGTCCCCTGCAACGCCATCCACACTGCCGGTTCCTGGATATGTAATCAATCCTCGCTCAAGGGCTTGCGCTCCCACGCGCGCGGCGATCTGTTCGTCTGGTCCAAAGGGTTCCTTGGTTGTCTTCTCCTTCACGAACTCTACACCCACAAGGAGCCCTTTGCCTCTCACATCCCCCACGATCGGATGATCCAAAAGTTCTGTCAGTCTTTCCAGAAGATAGATGCCGTTATGCTTTGCCTTCGCAACGAGGTTGTTTTCGAGTGTGTATCGTATTGCAGCCACCCCTGTAGCGGCCAGTAGGTGATGTCCCGAAAACGTATGTCCTGAAACGAAATTCGACTTGTTTCTCTTCATTAATTCCAGAATCCTCTCATCCGCGATAACGGCCGCCAAGGGAACGTATCCTCCACTCAACCCTTTCGCACAGGTCATAATATCGGGCTTGACGTTCCAGTTGTCCACACCAAACATCTCACCGGTTCTTCCAAATCCCGTCATCACCTCATCGGCAATAAACAGGACATCGTATTTGTCACAGGTTTCTCTGATGATCTGAAAATACTCGTCAACAGGAGGTACGGCGCCTAAAGAGGCTCCCACCACCGGCTCGGCGATGAAGGCGGCGACGTTCTCAGGCCCCTGCTGGCAAATCATTTTGTCCAAGGCCCGGGCACAGAGTATTCCACATCCAGGATAGGTCTTTTCAAAATAACATCGATAGCAATAAGCCGGAGGGATGTGGGGTGAATTCAGAAAGAGGGGTAGATACTTCCGTCGCCTGAACGTGTGTCCCCCATAGCCCAGAGAGGCAAGTGTAGCCCCATGATAGGCCTGCCACCTGGATATGACCAAAAACTTTGAGGGATTTCCCCTTTCAATCTGGTATTGACGGGCCAGCTTGACCGCGTTCTCGGTCGCTTCTGAACCGTCAGAGACCAGCCAGGTCTTGTTCACTCCAGCAGGAGTGATTGTGGCCAAAAGCTCGGCTAACTCTATTTCTGGCCTGTTGAGAAAATAATGGCTCGGGCAATAGGCGAACTTCCGACATTGAAACTCTATCGCTCGAATCACCGCTTCGACACCGTGTCCCAAGTTCGCAACGGCCGAAGATCCGGAACTCCCATCGATGTATCGCTTTCCATTCTCGTCGTAGAGGAATATCCCCTCCCCCCGTTCAATCGTTAAGTATTCTCTTTCCATATCGCGAAGAATCAGCGGAGAATTGCTTCCCTTACTCATCCCAGATCCCTCCTTCCCTTGCGGCCCATGCCTTAATGAATCACCCAGCGAATCGATTCTCTTCCCAAATGAGTCGCGATGGGAGCAAAGACAGGCGCCAGGATCAAAATCGCCGGATTTTGATCCATAAAGGTGCCCATAATGAGAAAGACGATGTTCATCGCAAAAATAGACCCGTAATAGCCCAGGGGACGAATAAAAAAGGTCACCCATTCAAGGGCACCCTGTCAAGAGAGAACATCTGTCCATGGCAAAAATACGCTTTTTTGCAGGGTGAGATCTCGATGCCAGCTCGGGCTCTTCCGACTCTCTATCTGCACCCGCTACTTCTTTGTCTTGGGTTCTCGGTCATCGACTGATCCGCACCCGTCAACCATCGGGATTTAGGTTCTTTCTTTCGAACCCTTGTCTACCCTAGGCAGACCCAGAAGATCGTCGGCTCCATGCCATGTCCAATGGGTTATCTGACAATTCTTATGGTTTTTAATCCAGCCTGTGGCGGACTCATGGCATGGGCAGATCAGGCGGCCAGAGACCCGTTCTGGCTATTCCGCAACTTCATCCTCTGCTTGACCCCTTTTTCGATCTCCTTGATCCTCTCCCCCAGATATCTCATGACCCCAACACTCGTGTTGACTCCCAGGAGGTGTGGATGTGGGTACACACCTAAACACTTGACGTGTCCACCTCTTTCTGTTATGATGGTTTCTGGCTGGGCCCGATGCACGGCTCAATCGATGAGTCGAATCAACTGGAGGTTTCTGATGAAAACGGTCAATGCACTCCAGCTCAGGAACAAACTCGGAGAGGTTCTGGATATGCTGAAAGAGACGGGGGAGCCGATTCTGGTGAGTAAGGGGAGAGAAATCCGGGCCGTCCTCATCACGCCGGAACAGTTCAAGAGGCGTTTCCTGGACTACCAGTCAGAAGAACGGAAAAAAGAACTCCTCAAAACGATCCAGGCGCTGAAGGAGAACCGTGTGGAGAAACAGGAGAGCATCGAAGTGCTTCGAGAACTGCGAGGTTACGCACGATGATCTGGGTTCTGGATGCCTCAGTAGCGGTTCGATGGTTTCTCAAGGATGAAAGCCATCCCCATGCGGAGGCTGTGCTACGGAGATTGATCGACGTTCCACAATTCTTCGCTATCCCCGAGCTATTCTCCTTTGAGGTCTATGCCGTCTTGTGTCGTGTTCATCCGTCAGGACATACCGCTTTTGTGGAGGGAATCATTCCCCTCTTGAATGGTGGAATCCTCAGACAGCCCATGACCAAGAGCCTGGCCACCAGGGCGAGTAAATTCGTGGGAAAAGGGCTGACCGGGTATGATGCTTGCTACGCAGCTCTTGCCAGCGAAATGAAAGGCAAATGGCTAACCTTCGATCGACAGGCCCACGGGATTCTGTCTGGAGAGGGGATCTCGCACGATCTGACGATGGCGCTGCCTCGTGGGTGGTCGTGAACCTGGAGCAATGACTCCGGGGAAGCCTTCCCTCCCCCTACTCTTCCGTTAAGCAGGGTGGAACCTCGGTCTGTAACGAGATTGTGACGATCACAGGAAAAAATCCCCAAACACAACCTAAACCAGTAAACCAACTGGCCAGAAGAGCTCGGCTGGCCTTTTTTGTATGATTCATGACCGGAAATAGAATGGAAGTCGACGTGTCGGGCCTTGACAGGAACTATGGGGGTATCATACTTCTTGTTTGGGGGATTAGTCATCAGAGGGTGGGGATACCTAGTATCACGTCCCAAAAGTAATTCATGAAAATCACAGCAGAACTGATCGTACGTATTGAGATGTCGAAATCTAAAATTCGAAGCACGAAATTCGAAATCCGAAATGGTTCGACGGGCCGTTCGACAAGCTCACGGTCCTGAGCAGAGTCAAAGGACTCATCATCCTGAGCCAAGTCGAAGGACAATATCAAAATTCAAATTCTCCAATCTTCTAAACATATGTTTGGGATTTTGGTCATTTGAGATTCGGATTTGTTTCGCATTTCGATATTCGGATTTCGGATTTAGAATGTCGGTTTTCAGGGCACTGTGCGACCGTGTAAGTTATGCAAGTTACTATTGGGACACTACACTGGGAGGAAAAGGGAATGAAGCGATGTAAACTGAGTTGAAGGGAGGCGACGATGGTCAAAGCGATTCGAATGCATGAAACAGGCGGGCCTGAAGTTTTGCGTTGGGAGGATTATGATCCGGGCCAGCCTGGGCCAGGTGAAGTGCTCGTTCGTCATGAAGCGGTGGGGATGAATTTTATTGATGTTTATCACCGGACAGGACTTTACCCCATGCCTTTGCCCGGTAGTCCAGGGCTGGAGGGGGCTGGGACTGTCGAGGCAATTGGTGAGGGTGTGACCGAACTGGCAGTCGGTGACCGCGTTGCCTATGCAGCGGTTCCACCTGGCGCCTATGCCGAGGCTCGAGTGATTCCTGCCCACCGTCTCGTGAAACTCCCCGAGAGCATTCCAGCCCGCGAGGCTGCCGGCATGATGCTTCGGGGGATGACGGCGAGCTATCTCTTGCGGAGTACCTATCCGGTCAAACCCGGTGAAACGATTCTGATCCACGCCGCGGCAGGAGGTGTGGGTTTGATTGCCTGCCAGTGGGCCAAGCATCTTGGAGCGACGGTGATCGGAACGGCCGGGTCACCGGAAAAAGCTGAACTCGCCCGGGCCAATGGTTGCGAATATCCCATTCTCTACGAGGACGATGACTTTGTTTCACGGGTGAAGGAGATCACCCAGGGAGCCGGTGTCGATGTGGTGTACGATTCTGTGGGTCGGACGACCTTTATGAAGTCCCTCGACTGCTTGCGGCCCATGGGTATGCTCGTCGCCTTTGGTCAGAGCTCTGGAGCGGTTCCACCCTTTGATCTTGGCCTTCTCGCTGCCAAGGGCTCCTTGTTTCTCACCCGGCCGACCCTTATGACCTATACGGCCAAGCGAGAGGGTTTACTGACTCATGCCAAGAATCTGTTTGAGGTGGTGGAAAAAGGAGTGGTCAAGATTCAAATCGGGCAGACCTATCCGTTGGCTGAGGCTGCCCAGGCCCACCGGGATCTTGAAGGTCGGAAGACGACTGGATCCACTATCCTGATTCCCTAGAATGACCGAGGCCCTTTTTCAGGGCAACAGAGAAGCGGGGGGGAACACCATTGTCCTCTCGCTTCAACGCTCTCGAAGTGACCCTTTTCCCGCCGGCCTTATTGCCAAATGGCACAAATATAGGCAGGACTAATCTGACCCTTCGCCTAAGATTTATGTGCAAAAAAATACTCTAACGAACGCTCATAGGGATTTTCGTTCGGGCAACAGCCCGAAAAGGCTTGACCCCACGGCCGCGGGGCGAACGGAGTTCCTCAAAGTCCAGGGTAGTGAAGTCTGCCGGGATCGAGGAGCCCTTGGAAACCCTCTTTTCGTTGGTTCCTGGAACATAGAAACGGATCTCATTACAGTCATTGGAGTACCCCTTCTCAGGGTCTTAGTACACGTTCATCAGTTAGGCTTTCAGGAGTCGTTTCAGCGTTGGAGCGATCTCATCGGGTCGGTCAACCACGTGAACTCCCACCTCCTTGAGGGAGCGGATCTTGTCCTTGGCCGATCCCTTTCCCCTCTCGACGATACTGCTTGCGTGGGAGAATCGCATGCCTTGGGGAGCCCACGTACCGGCGACGTAGACAACGAGAGGTTTGGTGAATCTCTTCTCCCTCACTGCGGATGCAGCTTCCTCCTCATAGGGGCCGCCAATTTCTCCGAAGACGGCGACTGCCTTGGTATCCTTCTCCTCCTGGAAGAGGGGCAGTATGTCCCCCATAGACTGTCCCACGACCGGCTCTGTTCCAATATGCACGACCGTGCTGACCCCGAGGCCAGCTTGCCTGATGGCCCATGGGACCGTGCCGGACTGCCCTCCGCTTCTGGAGATAACCCCCACGGGTCCGGGTACGAATACCCTTTGAGCAAATTCGGGCGTCCCCCCGAGCCAGCCGGCAACAGCAATCCCGGGGCTGATAATTCCAATTGCCCCAGGCCCCAACAGGCGAGTCCCCTTCAGTTTGGCGTAGGCCATCATCTCGAGGATGTCATAGAGGGGAACCCGCTCCACTGGCATCACGATGAACGGAATTCCTGAATCCATGGCCTCCAGAACGGCGTACTTGAGGGCCGGCCCGGGTACGAAGGTGACGCTGGCGTCCATGGTCCCCTGAGTGCTGACGGCCTCCTCCACGGTGTTGTAGACAGGTATCCCGGCCACTTCTTCTCCGCCACGCCCGGGGGTAACTCCGGCCATCACCTTCGTGCCATACCCCTTCATAAACGCGGCCCGTGCCGAACCTTCCCTCCCCGTGATGCCCTGAACCAATACCCTTGTGTCCTTTCTCAGTAGAATGGCCATTTCTCTTACCGCCTTTTAGGTTAATCCGTGCTTTCTCCGGTACTCAGCCAATCCGGGGATCGGGACCTCGATCTTTATCGCTTTATTTCCTCTGAACCAGCACTCGTACTCGCATGCCAGACACTCCGTACCGACGCGTTTCGTAAATCCCGCATCCCCTGCCAGGGCAGGTCTGCCATCTTTGATTAGCAGGACTCCTCGGTCGTAGGTTTTGCACGCCTCGGCGCACACATGGGTTTTGCAGTCGAGGCATTGACTATCATCGATGATTATCTTTATGGTCCTTTCGTCGAATTCTATCATCAGTCTATCCCTCCTTTACCCCCCTGTCCTTTCGATATTCCTTGATGAGGGTTTTCATCCTCTTGGCCAGGAATTCCGTTTCATACACCTTTTCACTCCCATAGATCTCGACCCGTGCCGGCAAATCCTTCGTCCCTTCCCGTAGGATCTCCAGAGACTCCCTCTCCTTATTGCCGCAAAGCAACAGCACGACGGGAAATCCCGGTTTATCCATCAGTTCCTCCCTGAGGGCTTTCACCACCCCATGGGCGTGGTGCCACTGCTCTTGATTTGCCACGATGAATCCGCCGAGCATATAGCCCTCGATGCCGGCCTGTGACAGGATCACTTTGGCTGCCCGGTAGACTTTTGCTGCGGTGGGATTTCCACTGGTATCGGCGTAGTTGGCGATCTTCAACCCCTGTCGATTCAAGGCGTCCACTCCCAGAATGGCGCCACCCCCTCCTATTCCATGGTAGCCCACAACGCCCTGCTCCTTGATTTCGGGGATCATTTGTGCGATGTAACAGGTTCCCCGGAGATCCCCCTCCTCGATTTGCCAGGCTATCTTGTCCAGTTCCGTAGGAGGCGTGGAGGCCTCGCGGGCCACGTCGATTCCGAGCTCGGGATGGCGGAATACCGATGAGTCGTCGATAGCCATCCGGCAATCCGCGGCGTATACCTTCCCATCCTTAGTCAAGACGAGGGGGTTAATCTCGGCCGTCCGAGAGTTGTACCCCTTAGACGTTTCATACAAGCCGAGTATGGTTTGGGCAATGGCTGGGAGGAGTTTGGTCGGGACCTTCAACTTGATGGCCAGATTGAGAGCATCGTAGAAGCGGAGACCCCGAATGACATCCACGCTCATCTGGGCGATCTTTTCCGCAGGCACCTCTTCGATGTCCACGCCTCCTTCCGTGCTGAACATAACAACGGGAGCTCGGACCTCCCTTGAGGCATCGATGATCACCCCAGCGTAGAACTCCCTATCGATATCGAGTTTTTCCTCGACGAGTACCCTTTCCACCGTGAGGCTCTTAATCTCAGACCCCAGGAGTTGACTGGCAACCTTTTCGGCTTCTTCCGGGCTTTGAGCGAACTGGATGCCCCCTGCCTTTCCCCGTCCCCCAGCCCAGATCTGCGATTTAATGGCGACGGGTTTGCCCACCTTCTCCGCGATCTTCTTCGCTTCCTGGGGAGTGGTCGCAACCTCTCCCTCAGGGATCGGCACCTTGGCCTTTTTGAGCAACTCTTTCCCCTGATATTCGAATAATCGAGCCATGATTACCTCCTAGGGACCTCCTCATCAGTTTCAGGCTTTTGTTACGACTGCTCGGTTGGTCAATGTTTTCGGTCGATTTACCACATTGCTCGTATAACTGTACCAGACATATCTCCAGGGGGTCAAAGCTTTTCTCGGAATGCTCTTGTCTTGATAGAAAAGAAGCAAACGTTATGTTGTCCCTCTGCTTGAACATCCTAGCAAGAGGTTTTATGCTCAGGAATTGATGACTCTCGTTAAGGGACAAAATGGTGCTCAGGACTTTGATACAGTCGGTGAAGGTCGGTTGGAAAGCGAAGGGTTGAGATTCGTTGATCTATGGGAAGAATCACGCGTTGACTTCTGACAATACCCCTGATAGATTATTCCCCTGCACCCGTCAAGAATAGCTCTGTCAAAACGGGCAACGGCCAGTAGGGATAGGGACCGAGAGTTTTGGAGACACCGGTTTTGAAACGCTATATGATTTTCGTAAATGAAGCGAATTGTAAGGGGTGCGGGATATGTGTCTACTTCTGTCCCAGGGAAGCCGTAAAGCTTTCAGAAGAGTTCAATGACAAAGGCCGGAACGTACCGGTTCCATCAGATATGGAGAGATGTTCGGGCTGTCGTCTTTGCGAGTTATACTGTCCGGATTTTGCGATCGCAATCCAGGACATCGGTACACCTGGAGGCACGGGCCGAGAGAACAGATAACCGGTGGGGTGGAGAAAAGCGTTTCATCCCTCTCAATTCCCATGGCCAAACCGAATCGAGAAAGTGTAGCTCCCATGAAGACGAATAGAAACCAGGTTTTGGTGTGAGGTGAGCCTTGTTGGGCAAGAGGGTCAGGACCGGCACATTTTTTATGCAAGGCAACGAGGCCTGCTCTGAAGGAGCCATCGCGGCCGGTTGTAACTTGTTTGCAGGATATCCCATAACGCCTGCCACAGAGATCTCCGAGCTTATGGCCAGACGGCTTCCGGAGGTTGGGGGGATATACGTTCAGGGAGAAGACGAGCTTGCCTCTCTTGGAGTGGTGTTGGGGGCATCGGCGGGTGGGTGGAAAGCTATGACCGCAACCTCAGGAAATGGCATATGCCTGATGCAGGAGGAGATCGGCTATGCGGCAATGGCGGAGATCCCGTGTGTAATTTTGGATGCCCAGAGAGTCGGGCCAGGAACGGGAGCGGCAACGAAGAGCATGCAGGGTGATGTTTACCAGGTAAGATACGGAAGTAATGCAGATTATTCTATTATTGCACTTGCTCCGAATTCGCCCCTGGAGATGTTTGACCTCACCATTGAGGCCTTCAACTACTCGGAGGCTTATAGGACCCCTGTGATTATTCTATCGGACGAAATCGTTAGCCACATGCGTGAAAGGGTAACCATTCCTGCACCCGAGAAGATCAAGCTCATCAATAGGAAAAAGCCCAATGTGCCCCCAGAAGATTTCGTTCCCTTTCAGGCAGATAGCCCCACAGGAGTCCCTCCAATGCCCTCATTCGGGGACGGCTATGCGCTCCCCGTCTCGAGTTTCACGCGGACAGAGACGGGCAGGCCTGCCACGGATTCCCAAACCCATGCCCGGTTGGTTCAGAGGCTCTGGGATAAGATTGAAAAAAATGCGGACTCTATAGTCAGGGTTGAATCCGAGGGACTGGAGGATGCTGAAGTCGCAATTGTCTGCTATGGAAGCGTCGCCAGGGTGGCAAAGGACGCGACGAGGAGGCTGAGGTCTGAAGGTATGAGAGTCGCTTTCTTGAGACTCATCACCCTTTGGCCATTTCCTGATAGACGGGTCGAAGAAGTTGCAAAGCACGTGAAGGCACTTTTCGTTCCTGAGATGAACCTGGGAAAAATAGTCCGTGAAGTGGAGCGGTCAGCCGGGAAGTATGCTGAGGTCTTCCCTATTCCCAAACCCGGGGTAGACATCCATACGCCCGAGGAGATTCAGAAAATGGTTCGGAGTCTTTTTCCGTGAGCGATATTGATGCAAAGGGTCAGGGCTTGGTGAGGCATCCTGCCTTAAAACATTTCAGAGAGGATAGCCCCGGGACCCCTCATTTGTGGTGTCCAGGTTGTGGCATCGGCCAGGTGTGGCACTATACCATCAAGGCCATAGAGGAACTGGGACTTGATGAGGATAAGGTGCTATGGGTTGGGGGAAGCGGCTGTACCGGGAGAATGTGTACCTATTGGCACAAAGACTTCTTCCATACGTTGCATGGGAGAGCTCTTCCCTTTGCCACAGGGGTGAAACTGGCAAGGCCGGAGCTTACCGTTCTGGTCCACAGTGGCGATGGCGAGTGCGTTGCCATAGGGGGAAACCATCTGATTCATGCAGCAAGGCGAAATGTGGATCTCAACCTCATTGCCATCAATAACTTCAATTATGGGATGACCGGTGGACAGTTTTCACCCACAACACCCACAAACGTCTATACTCCAACCTCCCCCTACAAGAATGTGGAGGCCCCATTTGATCTTTCGGGTCTGATGCGGGAGGCAGGTGCGACGTATATCGCACGGTGGACCGTATTCCATGCCAGACAAGTCATCACCGCAATAAAGAAAGGCATCGAGAATAAGGGGTTCAGCTTCATAGAGATACTCTCTCAATGCCCGACTCAGTACGGCCGAAGGAACAAGCTCGGTAACGCATTCGAAATGATGGAGTGGCTTAGAGGGAATGCCGTTACGAAGGACAAGGCCGAAAAGATGTCACCCAAGGAACGGGAAGGCAAATTCCTGATCGGTGAGCTTTACAGCGCCACAAGGCCTGAGTTCTCCGAATGCATGAGAGGCTTGGCTGGTGAGGCCTCCCAGGATTGAGGGAGTCTCTCAAGATCGCAGATCCATCAGAGCATTCCTCGGAGCTGTGGGTGTTTTTCCGAGAGAAGGAGAGGTGTGCTAACATTGGCAAGACATGAGGTTCGAATAGCAGGCTATGGAGGTCAGGGGGTGATTTTGAGCGGTATTGTGCTGGGGACTGCAGCGGCAATATATGGGGGCCGGTTCTGCACCCAGGTACAATCGTATGGGCCTGAGGCCAGGGGAGGGGCCTGCAAAAGCGAAGTTGTCATAGCTGATGAGGAGATATTTTCTCCAGTCGTCACGGCCCCTGATTTCTTGGTTGTTATGTCTCAAGAGGCTCTGGACAAGTATGTTTCAGATCTTCGTGATGGAGGTACTCTCATAGCGGATGAAGACTTGGTGAGAAACATTCCAGAGAGAGAGGACATTCATGTTTACAGGGTCCCGGTGGCCAGGGTAGCCAATAGGAAACTGGGAAATCGAATGTTCACCAATATCGTCATGCTTGGGGCTTTCGCAGGCATTACGGGTATTGTTTCCAAAGACGAAATGCGGGAGGCCGTGAAGAACACTGTCCCAAAGCCAACGGTTGATAGGAACCTGACGGCCCTAGAGGAAGGGTTGACCTTAGCAAAGGAAGCAAAATCGGAGTGACTGGGTCGCAGTGAGCCATGCCTGGTTCGCATCTTAACCTTTATAAAGCGAATTCGCGACTTCCTTGAGCCCTCATGGGGTTTACCCCCCCCGGGGGGCGAGTTTCGGGAACGAGGATCTTTCATGAAAGAGACAGGAATGACCTCTTTACGGCTCTGACAGCTCGAAAGGAATGCCATTTAATGCACTCGGCATAGCAAAAGCGATCTTTTTCCCCCGTAAGCCTAACCGGGGTTTCTGGTCAGCCATCTCCACCCCTCGATGCTTCAGTCTTTCAATATCGACTTCAATCTCATCGGTTAGGAGAGAGAAATGATGAATGGCGTCTCCTCTTTCCTTAACAAACCGCGCAAACTCACCGTCCTCGCTACAGTCTTGAAGCAGTTCAAGCGCAACCCCTCCCAAATCGACCAGTGCAAATTTCATCTTCTCTTCTTGATTATCTCGAACTTGAGGGATCGGAATGTCAAGCGCTTTTGAAATGGCGGCAAGGCTTTTTTCAATGTCTCTGACCGCAATGCCTATATGTCCGATACCTTTGATCATCATCGCCTCCGCGGGTTATGTCTCTTCTGACTCCAGTAGAATGAAGGATCCTATGCGCGGCGACGTTATTGTTTGCGCACAATTCTTGGGCAAAGAGGAATCCTTTCCCGTAGGGGCGGGCTTTATGCCCGCCCGTGGGGGCGCTTTTGATACCGCTTTTCGGGCGGGCATAAAGCCCGCCCCTACGGGAAGAAGTCGGCTCATTTGGATCATCCGCAGATACTCTTGTCGCTATGTCTTAGATGATGTGAGGGTATTATCATTCTATTCCTTTTGTCAATATCCTGATGGTCTCCTTACGGGGGCGTACTGCTCTTCAAGCTGATTTAGCTGGTAGGGGGGGGTAGAGGGGATTGTGGGCCGAATCCAGCAGATCATCCTGCCATTTAGCAAGCATGAACCGACAAAAGATGTTATAAATATAGACCCTGTGGCGGGTATGTCTTGTTTGGACGACACTCTTCTGAACGTAAGGACAGGGACCGTTGACTCCTCCAGTTCCTTTGAGGCAGATTTTCCTTCTCGTCGCCATCTCTTATCTGAACTTCCTGTCACGAATCGTTCTTGCACCCTTGCTCCCCGTTGTTCGAGTTGAATTTGGTTTGGGGCACGGTGAGGCGGGATCCCTGTTTCTCTTTGCGAGCATCGGGTACTGTGCAGGGCTTTTTGGGTCCACGTTCATTTCTTCCCAACTGAACCACCGGCGGACGATCCTTTTGTCGGCTTTTGCGGTCGGGGGCTCAATCGTGGCGACGTCAAGAGCAGCCTCGGTTCTCTGGATGGATGCAGGGCTCTTGCTTGTTGGCGCTGCCGGGGGATTGTATTTGCCATCTGGAATCGCCATGTTAGCTGAGATGATTAGCAAAAAACACTGGGGGAAAGCCATGGCCATTCACGAAGTGGCCCCAAATCTCGGTCTGTTTACGGCTCCCCTGTTCGCTGAGTTCTTGCTAAGGTGGGTCGGTTGGCGGGATGTCCTTGGCCTATTAGGGGTTTCGTCGATCGTCATGGGGGTTTTGTTTTTGCTCCTCGTTCGGGGAGGAAGTCAAAAGGGAGAGCCTCCCCATCCCAAGGCAATGGAGAAGGTATTGGGGAAACCTTCCTTCTGGATCATGGCAGCCGTGTTTGTCCTGCTCCTTGGTGCAGAGATGGGCGTCTACACCATGCTGCCCCTCTTTCTCGTCGATGAACTGAGGTTTGGCAGAGAATTGGCAAACACACTCATCGGTCTGACCCGGGGGTTTATTGTGGTGATTGTTTTTTTCTCGGGCGTGATCGCAGATCGGATCGGCCACCAGAAAGCCATGGTTTTGTTCCTGGCCATGACCGGAGCCCTAACCCTCATGCTCGGGGTTCTCCATGGCCCCTTTGCCACAACGGCATTGATGTTCCTTCAGGCAGCTTTTTTGGCCTGTGTGTTCCCCGCGGCTCTGGCCGTGGTTTCACTGATTTTTCCCTCCGATCTTCAGGGATTGGCGGTCTCATTCTTGGTACTCATCGGATTTCTCTTGGGAGGGGGGGCTATACCCCCCGGTATCGGATACCTGGCAGATGCATCATCCTTTTCCTTCGGCTTCGCCCTTATGGGCATCCTGATTTTGACTTTCCAGCCCGTGTTGTTGTACCTTAGACCTGGTTCCCATCTCGATGAATGATTGTAGTCGAGAACGATCGTCTCCATCGCATCAACCAGCGGAGTGGAACCCTGGAAGAACTGGCCTATCTTGCAAGGGGAAGGGACCTTCTGGCCATCAGCGACGAGGTGTACGATCGGTTGTTGTTCGATGGGCTCAACCACGAAAGCTTGCAGGACGTTGAAAGACAACAGACTGGTAACTATCGATCCTTCGACTAATGGGGGAAAACAGATTATGGGACGGTGAGTTCCCTGATCGCACCTGGGTCTTGATTAAGGAATGATGATCAACTTAAACTTAAGAACAAAGCGGGATCCGATCTACCGGTCCCGCGCTAAGGGAGTCCGTTTCTACTGGGGTGCCGCAAAAAATCCAGAGGGGAGGATCAACCATGGCCGATAAGTCGAGACGAGTCATTCGAAAGCTTGCATGTCCCGAGGGGAGGGGGGAGGCGTCTCTTCTCGTCGAATGGGAGATTGAAAAGGGGAGGAAAACCCTTCGGAGCATCGATTGTGATAATCCCTTGCTGAGGGATTACAGTGGTGAGAATTGTGACTGGCAATGCTGGGAGAAAATCTCCAGGGGAAAGCCGTAGGATAGGGCGGCAGGGATCGGCTTGCAAGAGTGCATACGCATTTAGCGAGCAGGGGTCACCATTCAGTTTCGGGATGAAGGCCCTGAGCGCGTGTCTTGCTTCGGTAATCCGATTCGTTAGCGTCTTTCGTTCTGACTCTGCTGACGCCAGGCAGCTATCTCTCGTCGTGCAGAATCCTTGGCCCTGTAGGGACGTCCAAACCCTCGCGGTTGAAGTGAAGGGTCGGGACCGCCAGTTCTGTGTTTTCTTTTTTTGCTGCGGCATCGGTCAATCGTTGACGGTATCCTGACTTGTGGTGCCACCGACTCCCTTTGGAATATGAATAGACGGGCTTGTAGAACCCTTCTGGATACTGTCGAGCTTCCCACAAACCCCTATTCATGGTGGGATCGAGGATATAGACCTTTCCGTTGAGATAGTAAACGACCCAGGCATGATTCATGGGTTTATCGATCCGATGCCTCCCGACAACCAGCCTCACATTCTCAAACCCCAGCCGGATGAGGGTGGCATAGAGCCAAACGGCTATGTCCTCGCAGTCTCCAGCGCCTCTGGCTTCGGTCTCTTCTGGCAGTTGCCAGTAGTCCCTGGAGGATTCATCCACCCCGTGGAAATAGACCGGAGGGCCATCCGCCGTGTCGCCCCAGCCCCTTTCATCAGGAACGTATTTGAACCTCCATGCGATCTTCAAGTATTGCTTCAAAACGCTGAGCTGATCTGAGGGGTCTGATGTCTGAGATATCGCACTGCTTTGAGGGTACCCCGGCTTTTCTCTCTCAAGATACGTTTGAATCCGTCGATACCGGGAATCGAAGGGGGTGACAGATGTCACGACTCCAACATAGTCGTACTCCGCGGCCGTCGCTTCCCCACAGAGGGGGAGTCCCCATGTCGCGACCAGAAAGAGAACCAAGAGAATTCTCGCAACCCTCAACATCTTCCTCCTATCCTCTCTCGACAAGGACGAAGAAATCCCCTCCGACCGGATGGGCCACTCGTGATCATACCTTCGGCAGTCCCGCTACCATGATCCCAGGCCAAGGATTTTGGGCCGGCGAGTTTGCGTCCTATCCTTTCAAATCGTTTGCCCTTGTCGGATATGTTTAGTCGGCTCTTCAAGCAAGGGTCGTGCCAGCGAAGGGCTCACATCAGCCCTGCGTTAAGCGCACAATCCCTAAACGTTTTTTGGATCCCTTGCCCCGAGGCGCTCATGGGCATAAAAAGACATTTTGTCCCCTCCCATTGGAAAGTTTTCATGGGGGGGATATGCCAGATGTCCCTCATGAGCCGGAAAACCGCATCTTCAGGATATTGAGGGAGATGGGGGTTTCGAGAGGGACCCGGTGCGGGACTAGCCTCCCTTGCCCGGAATTAGCTTTTTACAGAGATTGAAGAGCCTGTCTCTGACAGGAGATGTATCGACGAGCTCGGAGCCAATGCTTAAGATCCCCCTGGGAATGAAGATCACAAAGACCATGAGCAGCAATCATCTACGGCGATTAGTCCGCCAAACCGCTTCTTCTGGTTTTTGACAACCAACCGGTCCGTCCATCCTCCGATGTCCCGCTGAAGCGATGGTGTCACAGGGGGCGGTTGCGATCGGTGAGGCATGTGTTCCCGCAGCCCATACGGTCTCTTTGAATTCTGGAAAAAGGCTGGCCCAGGCGGTCGCTTTGGCAACGGGGAATGTCGCAAAAGCAATTCCTCGACTTCCGCCAAATCGGGGACTGATCGCTCGAGGAAAAGTGGCGGATGTTGTGGTAACGAGACAAGAAAGGCTCTCAGAGATTGAGACGATCACAATCGGTGGGAGAATCGTTGTGCAGGAGGGGAAGGCGACATACGGATCAGGTCCGCCCCGATCTCCTTCAATGGCCTTCTCTCACCTGAATCTCTCTTCATCCATATCGGCCGTACTCCCTGGCAGCGTCATACA
>CAYGBW010000004.1:0-4484 GCA_964348185.1 uncultured Thermodesulfobacteriota bacterium
TGCCTCAGATGGATTTGGAAAGGACGGTTTGAACAAAGCCGAAAAGCTCGCCCCGGAGTTCGGCCTGACGCTCGTTGCAAAAGAGGCCTTTGCACCGAGAGATGTCGATATGACCGCTCAGCTAACCAAGATAAAGGCCACGGATGCTCAGGCGATTGTTTGCTGGACGATTGGTCCGGCAGGGGGTATTGTGGCCAAAAACAGGCAGCAGCTGGGAATGAAGCAGCCTCTATTCCAGTGCCACGGCCAGGCAGAACCCATTTTTATCAAGGTTGCCGAAGATGCAGCCGAAGGGGTCATGATGCCTGCCACCAAAATCTATGTCGGCGAGGAGCTGGAAAGCTCCGATCCCCAGAGGGAGAAGATCCTTCAATTCGTGAAAGCCTTTACGCCAGCGTACGGACCCCCTGGCGTGATGGTCTCCTACGGAGCCGATGCGGCTTACATCGTCGTGGATGCCCTCAAGAAAGCTGGAGACGACCGGGCCAGGATCAGAGATGCCATTGAAAACACCCGGGGGTATGTGGGGCTCAGTGGCATATACAACATGTCGCCCGAGGACCACAACGGTCTGACCATCAAAGATGTGGTCATGCTAAAGGTCGAACAAGGGGAATTCAGACTGGTGAAGTAATCCATTTTTTGGGGGGCGAAAGCCCCCCAAACCCTTGTCCCGTAGCGATACGCCGGCAGCCAGAGACCAGCGTGTGATGTGAGGAGATGCTCGATGGGTAGGACTTTCATGCCAGACGTGAGATCAGAAGAGGAACTCAAGGCCTTGCAGCTCCATGGGCTCAAGTGGACGGTCAACCATGTGTACGACCATTCGGAATTCTACAGGGGACGTTTCGATACCCATGGTGTGAGGCCTGACAACATCCAGGCCCTCGATGACCTGTCGAAGCTGCCCTTTACAACGGCTGATGACCTGCGGGAAGGATACCCTTTCCCCCTCCGGTCCGTGCCGTTTGAAAGCATTGTTCGCATCCATGCCTCTTCAGGGACCACGGGAAAACGAAAGGTCCTGTGTTACACCCAAAAGGACATTGACGATTGGGCCGATATGTTTGCCCGGTGTTATGAGATGGCCGTCTTGACCCCCCAGGATCGAATCCAGGTGGCCGTAGGGTATGGCGTCTGGACAGCTGGGGTGGGCTTTCAGCTCGGGTGTGAACGATTTGGGGCTATGGCCATTCCCGTGGGCCCGGGAAACGTTGACATGCAGTGTCAGTTCCTGTTGGATTTTGAGACGACGGTGCTCTGCTGTACAGCATCCATGGGGCTGCTCATGGCAGAGGAGGTGGAAGGAAGGGGACTCCGAAAGAAAATCAAGCTGAAAAAGGTCATCTTTGGATCTGAGCGTCACAGCGACGCCATGCGGCAACGAATGCATGACCTTCTTGGTGTGGAGGACACCTTTGATATTCTCGGGATGACAGAGCTCTACGGGCCTGGGACGGGATTGGACTGCCCTAGACATGAAGGTATCCATTACTGGGCTGACTATTACATCCTCGAACTTCTCGACCCTGAAACCCTCCAGCCGGTCCCTCCTGGAGAAACCGGCGAGATGGTGGTGACGACGCTGAGAAAAGAGGCGGCCCCCCTGGTGCGGTACCGGACCCGAGATATGACAAGGTTGATCCCGAAACGATGCTCCTGTGGGAGTATCCTGCCCATGCACGATCGGCTCCTGGGGCGCAGCGACGACATGTTCATCATTCGGGCGGTCAACGTCTATCCAGGCCAGATCGATCATATCCTCTCTCACACGAAGGGGGTGGGGTCCGAGCATCAAATCATTCTCGACCGGAAGGAGGACGGCAGAGACTATATGACCGTCAAAGTGGAACGGGAACAGGGGGCAGATCCCTCCAATGACCTTGAGGTGGCCCGGGCGATTGAAGATCAGATCAAAAAGCAGATCCTCGTCAGCGGGAAAGCTGAAATTGTGAACTACGGGGAACTTCCCCGATCGGAACGGAAATCAAAGAGAGTCTTTGACAACCGTTGAGTCTAGAGGGCCGGATGGGTCGTGTTTTTTGCCGCAGACCCACGCGGACACACGCAGATAGATCTTTTCCCTGGCCGACCCGCCGCCGCACAAGGCTCTGGCGCGGCAAGCCTGGCCAGGAAAAAACTGCTTGCCCTGCGGGCAACTCAAGTATATGTCACTTCATCTTTTCGTCGGTAGGAATAATAGTTAGCAGGGAATCAATTGCATGACCCATGAGTCTAAGACGATTAGTGAGTATTTTGATATCGCGAAGCGATTGCACTTTTTGTTCGGCCAGGTCGGCCGAACAAAATGTCTGCGTATGTCTGCGTGGGTCTGCGGCAAAAAAAAACAATCCTGATCTCACCCCATTGCGCATGGACTATTGCTACCCTCAGAAGGACACAGACGCAGGATTGGGGTGGTGAAGTCGTTGGAAATCGATGGAGAATCATCAAACCATTCTGCAAGTGGAAAGTCTCCTGAAAAGGTTTGGTGGGCTGGTCGCCCTGAATCATGTGTCTTTCGAAGTGACAAAGAAAACGATTTCAGCCATTATCGGCCCAAACGGCGCTGGAAAAACGACAGCCCTTAACATCATTTCCGGGATCTATCCTCCCTCTTCAGGAAGAGTCATCTTTGAGGGCAGGGAGATATCGAGCCTGAAGTCACACGAAATCGCCTACCAGGGCATTACCCGAACATTTCAGAACCTCCAGGTATTCCACAACATGACGGTGTTGGAAAACGTGATGGTCGGGCTCCATTCTCAGACGGGATGTGAGTTTACGAGTTGTTTGTTGCACCTGCCGCAACTCGTCAAAGAGGAGAGGGTCGTTAGAGAGGAGGCTTTCAGGGTTTTGGAGCTGCTTCACTTGGAGGATAAAGCCCATCTGCTCAGCAGCAGTTTACCTTACGGCGACCAGAAACGGGTTGAGATCGCTCGGGCACTAGCAGCATCCCCAAGCCTGATTCTCATGGACGAACCGGTTGCCGGTCTCAATCTGAAGGAAACCGAGGAAACGTCTGAGCTGATCCTCAAAATCAAGGAAAGGGGGACCACCATCCTTCTGGTGGAGCATGATATGAACCTTGTCATGGCGATCTCCGACGAAATCACCGTCTTGAATTACGGAGAGAAGATCGCTCAGGGGAGACCGGCAGAGATCCAGGTGGACGAGAGGGTCACTCAGGCCTATTTGGGAAGTGAGTTCTAGAGATGCTAAGGGTAGAAAACATCGCTGCTTCCTACGGGGGAGTCGTCGCCCTGACCGATGTCTCCCTCCATGTCAAAGAGGGAGAGATTGTCTCCCTCATCGGAAGTAACGGAGCTGGCAAATCGACCCTCCTGAATGTGGTATCGGGAATCGTAAGGTGCCGATCCGGTCGCGTTCTTTTTGTGGATCAAGACATTACCAACAAAAGGGCTGAGCAGATCGTCGACCTGGGAATCGGCCAGGTACCCGAGGGAAGGCAGCTTTTCAACCCGCTCACTGTGGTCGAGAATCTGGAAATGGGGGGTTATCTGCGGTATAAAAGGGGTCTTGCGAAAGAAGTAGGTCGGGATATTCAATATGCTTTGAGTCTGTTTCCGACCCTCAAGGAGAGACAAAAACAGCTCGCCGGGACGCTGAGTGGTGGAGAACAGCAGATGCTCTCCATCGGCAGAGCGCTCATGGGGCGACCGAAGCTCTTGCTTCTCGATGAACCGTCTTTGGGCCTTGCCCCCCTTTTGGTTCAGGAGATATTTAAAGTGGTGAGGCGCCTCAGGGAAGAGAAGTCAACCATCCTTCTGGTGGAACAGAACGCACGGGCTGCCCTCCGGGTTGCAGATCGGGGGTACGTCCTCGAAACTGGACGGATCACCCTGGAGGGAGAAGGCCAAGACCTTCTGGCCAATGAGCAGATAAAGCGGGCCTATCTCGGTAAAGGGTATCGAAAAGATTCAGAAGGATGATGGGAGAAATGAAGCCCGACCTATCCATGCAGGATAACGAGAAGGAAGTGGGGGTTTGACAAAACCGAGACTGGTTCTTTTCACGATCACTGGCCTACTGGGTCTGATGGCTCCCCTCGGGTCGGCCTTTGGAGAGTCAACCGTCAAGATCGGCTTGCTTCTTGACCTCAGCGGGAGCACGAGGGAGGTGGGAAACGCAGCCCGCCAGCTCTCTGAAATGGCTGTGGATAGGGTCAATGGCAGAGGGGGCGTGGATGGGAAGAGGGTTGAGCTGACCGTCTTCGATACCCGGGGGGATCCAGCCCTGGGGATGGAAGGAGCCAGGGAACTCGTATTGGTCAGGAAGGCCTCGGCTGTGGTTGGGCCAATAGATTGGGCGACGGCCATGATGACAAAGCCTTTTTTTGGTGAGACGGGGGTTCCCGTGATGATGCTTCCCTGGGAGGATTCGGTCATTCGGGGGGGGAAATTTGGGACCTACGAATGGATCTTCCGACTTCCCCTGCGGAGAGCTACATCCCTGGAGAAGAT
>CAYGBW010000005.1:0-14809 GCA_964348185.1 uncultured Thermodesulfobacteriota bacterium
AGTTTTTGAATCAAAAACATCAACAGAGCGTTTGGAAAGCTGAGGGGTTGGAAAGACGCGATTACCTTATACGTCTTGGCCAGTAAAATAGAAGATGAGTATGCCGAACTCCCGGAATCGCCGTAAGGGTCATTATCTGGGTACCGAAATCGATGAGAAGTGGTGGAAGCGGTACAAGAAGGATGGATTCTTCGCACGAGGAAACGTCGAATACTGGTTCGACAGTACGGCCTTCTATTTCCGTCGCTACCTGACGAAACACCCGATTGAGATTCCCTTCACCAAAGTCATTGAGGTGAAAATCGGAAAATCCCATGCCGGTCGGTGGCTGTTGGGGTCACGAGTGGTGAAATTGGTTTGGGAAAGGGACGGTGTGAATCTAAGTTCAGGTTTCATTGTTTCCCGAACCCAGCAAGAGACTCAGGCAGTCGCGGCCGATCTGAAACGCCGATTCTCTTAACGCACTGTCGCCTCCAAACGGTTTCACCCAACATCTCATTCGACCAACAGGGGCACTGCTCAGCTGACCCCTGAAGTCAAGTCGGCTAGCAGGCGGCGAATCTCAGGGAGGACTTTGATTGGATATTATCGATCTGGGCCGAGAATATCACGATTTATACTTTGAGTGTCTTGAAGATTGGTCTGATGAAATCAAGGAGGCCGGTACTCATAAGGCTTGCTGGTTTGACAAGTATAAAGAGAGAGGGCTCAGAGTAAAACTCGCGCTCGACGATAACGGTGTCGTGGGTGGGATGATCCAGTACTTACCGATTGAAGAATCTTTCATTGAAGGGAAAGACCTCTATTTTGTTTTATGCATCTGGGTGCACGGCCACAAAAGCGGGAGAGGCAACTTTCAAGGGAGAGGTATGGGCCAAGCACTCCTTCGTGCAGCAGAAGACGATGCAAAAGCGAGAGGTGCAAAGGGTATGGCAGCATGGGGGCTCTGGTTACCCTTTTGGATGAAGGCATCTTGGTTTGAGAGACAGGGCTACAAAAGGGCGGATAGGGACTCTATGAGCCTATTAGTCTGGAAAGCCTTTTCGGGTGACGCAAGGGCACCCCATTGGATTCGGCAGAAGAAACAAGTCCCAAAAATACCCGGAAAGGTTTCGGTTACCGCATTTGTCAACGGTTGGTGTCCCACCCAGAATATGGTATTAGAGAGGGCCAAAAGGGCGAGTGCCGAGTTCGAGGATCAGGTGGTTTTTCAGAGAATTGACACCTCTGAACGGGAAGCATTCTAAGAGTGGGGAATTGTAGATGGCCTGTTTGTGAATGGAAAACGAATCAGCGGAGGTCCTCCCCCTTCGTTTGAGAAAATCCGAAAGACTATTTCTAAGCGAGTGAAAAGACTTTAAATGGTCGTCACTGAAAAATGCCCCTGACCCTCTCTGAACGAAGTTTTTGACCCGTTCTATGGCTCGATCGTTCGATCTTCCGAACTCGGCCTGGCGGCCTCAAACAGCGGAATCTCGCCCCTACGGGGACACTCCCTTCGCCAAGACGGGTAGCCCCAAAAACTTCGTAATGTTCGCTCCAGGGCCATTTTTCAGTGACGAATAAATAGCTGAAGACGTCTTCATGAGCATGAGAGATCATCATACAATCGTTGGGCAATTAAGAGTCGAACGTAGATTCGCCTCTTTTTCACCGTAAGGAAGGCTATGATTCGTCTTTGTGAAAAGAGCGATTTTGAGATTGTCTACTCCATTGTCAATGATGCTGCGGAAGCGTATAAAGGTGTTATTCCCGAAGACCGGTGGAAAGTCCCTTACATGTCTAGAGACGAACTAAAGCATGAAATCGATGAGGGGGTGGTATTTTGGGGGTATGAGGAAAATGACGAACTGATTGGTGTAATGGGCATTCAATACATTCAAGATGTCACGCTTATCAGACACGCCTATGTCCGCACGGCGAGACAAAATCAGGGCATTGGGGGAAGATTACTCTCAGAACTTCGCAGACAGACCAATCAGCCCATCTTGATTGGCACTTGGGCAGATGCGGTTCGGGCGATTCGTTTCTATGAAAAACATGGCTTTCGACTTGTTTCCCCGGAAGAGAAGGATCGGCTGCTGAAAAAATACTGGTCCATTCCCAAGCGTCAGATCGAGACTTCTGTGGTTCTGGCAGATCAGAAGGGGTTCGAACTTCTTCAAACACTGTGAGCCAAGGGAACTGAATTGATATATGGACCGGGATTTTTCTCATACAACACTTGGCAATACTGGGATTGGGGTTTACCGCCTCGGCCTCTCGGCCACCTACCGTCCAGGCAAAAAGGCGATCTACAAGGCATTGGATGAAGGTATCAACTATTTCTTTGGCTTTGGGATTGACACGCAGATGACGGGGGTGATGCGTGATGTTCTCAAAAGCAACAGAGAACAATGCGTCGTTGCCAGCGGAGCCTATGGCTACACTTTTGGACATTTTGATCTCCGTCGCACTTTCGTAGAATCGGAGATGCTCATGGGTCCGGGATCATTACCGATCGTGGCGAGAAAATCAGGATCATCTCCGTACGGCGATCCCGTGTGGAGGAGGTAGAGATTTATGAAGGCGAGTGAGCTGGAGTGGAATTGCCCTTAAGACAGTAGAGTATCCGAAAACCATTTGGCTTTTGACATAGAGGCAGAAATGGTGCCGAAGAGGAGGGAGAAGGTTAAGGTCTACACGAGATATCCATTATCGAGTATTTTGATTTACAATGGCACCACGGTTCTCCACTATCTTGCCGGCGGAGCTGGAATAATCCTCGGGTACAACTTCTCGTGGGCAGGTTATCTATTCGGATATCTATATCTCGCGTTCGCCTTCGTGCAGATGTACGTGATCATGCCACTGACGGTCTGCCCCAATTGCGTCTATTACAGAATGAATGACTCCCTTTGCACCGCGGGGTTGAACGTGATCTCGAAGAAGATCGCAAGGGAAGGAAACCTAAAGGACTTCTCAAAACGGAGTAAGGGCCTATTCTGCCATAACAACCTATACATGGCCTCCCTGATCATCCCGATCATTGCGATGATTCCAGCACTAATCCTGAACTTCTCTTTCCTTTTACTGGCCCTGTTACTCAGCGTCGTGGGACTGCTTTTGTTCCGTTTCTTTGTGGTCTTCACCCAAACAGCATGTGTTCACTGCTGCGCGAAGAACGAGTGCCCAAATGCTGAAGCCATGGGCATCCGCAACATGTAGCTAACCGGGGTATCAGGATATTGGGGTTCTTGATTTTCTGGGCGTTGTCCAAAACGCTTCACGGTCTCGGTGCCTTCTCCAAACCTGAATCAAGGCGAGGGGTTGCGCATCAGGTTGCTTAACCCTGCAAGTGAATGGTATCTTCGATTGAAGGGGGATTCTATCAAAAGTCTCACACCCTTTGAGCAAGAAGGTGAGGGTGCGGCCCAGTTTGTGGGCCAGAATGCTCAGGCCCGTGGCTCCGCCGTCTTTGCTCACCAGAGGGCTCCGAAAAACCGAGATCAACCCTTGCCATCGGACGAATTCAATACGTGACCCTCACGGTGTCCCATGAAAAAACGTTGTGCACCCATGGAGAAGAAGGCTATGACCCGATACTCGACATTGAAAACAAACGGGCGAATCCGAAAAGAGTCTGTGTTCACTGCCCTCGCAATCACCGTAGTACTGCTCTTGAAATTGCCTGGCATGCCTGTGGTCGGGGCGGTGTTTTCCGGTCAGCACGCCCCGTTGCTCCCCCCCAAGATCCCTCTCCCCCTTCCTTCGTCGGATAACCTCCGGTCCGAGGCGTCGCTATCTAAAGGGAAGTTTCTCGTCGCCAGTCGAGACCTCCGAGATCCAAGATTCTCAGAAACCGTCGTCTTATTGATCGATTACGACTGGCAGGGTGCGATGGGCTTGGTGATCAACCGACCCACTGAGTTGAAACTCTCCAGATTGTTGCCGGAGATAGAGGAACTCAAGCAGCGGACGGACACCGTCTACTTCGGTGGACCGGTCGCCTTAAGCCAAGTGCTGCTACTCATACGATCTGGCAGTCAACCCGAGGAGTCTCGTCGCGTATTTGAGGATATATACGTCAGCTCAAGCCGAGCGGTGCTCGAGCGGATGGTTAAAAATGCCGACGGGGGAGCGAGATTTCGTGTCTATGCCGGTTATGCGGGGTGGGCGCCCGGGCAGCTCGATCGGGAGGTGTCGAGAGGTGACTGGCACGTCTTGCAGGCAGATGCAGAGACCGTTTTTGATAAGGCCCCTTCAGAGATTTGGCCAGAGCTTATTCGTCGGAGTACAGTTGTGATTACAAGGGCACAGGGATCCGATTGGAATGCGGCCCTTTCCTCCAAGAGCCAGAAGTTCTGAACAGAGCCCGTGGCTGCTCTGATACTGCCGGCGCGGTCGTGTAGCATTCGGTTTTGTTAGGTTTGAAACCGTATGGAAAACAGGCAGAATGAGACACCTCTTGGTGCGGGTCAGCGTCGCGTTGAGCTTATCGATCGAGCTAATCGAAGCCCAGGCGTTAGAAGAGGCCGAACAAAAATGCTTGGCGGACAGCGAGGCCAGAGCTTGACGCAGAGAACGTGAAGCCGCGAAAGCAATCGGGTCCAAGGAATACGAGGTTTCTTCAGGAGGAGGGAAACGACACGCTGTGGCTTGTGACGTGACCACTCGGATTATCGAAAAGGCCAAAGCATTTGGAGCCTCCCTGGCTGGGATCGCGAGTACGGTTTCCCTCCACAATTCACCTTCTTACAAGGTTTACGGCAAGGTAGAGTGGCCTGTGGGAGCCAGATCATTTCTTGTGTTGGGCCTGGCTCATGAGACGTCTGAACCCGAACTTGATTGGTGGGACAGTAGAGAAGACGGGACCCCAGGGAACCGCCAATTGGGAAGGACGGCAGAGAACCTGAGACAATGGTTGGACGAGGAATTCAACATCAGGGCGCGACCTCTGCCGTATCATGTTGAAAAGGGGGGGATATTCCTCAAGGATGCGGCCGCACTCGCGGGATTGGGGACCATGGGTAGGAATAATCTGGTCATCACCCCGGAGTTCGGACCCCGTGTCCGTTTCCGCGCCTCCCTCCTTGATGTGGATTTGGAACCGACCGGGCCGCTCGATTTTTCACCTTGTGAAGCCTGTGATATACCATGCCGACAGGCCTGCCCCCGAAAAGCCTTTAAGAAAGGCTCCTACAGCAGGACTTCATGCAATAAACAGATGAAAGAGGATGAAGGGAACAGGGTAATTCTTGAAGAATTAGAGAATGATGATTCACCCCGCCTCTGTGTGAGATACTGTAGAGTCTGTGAACTGGCATGTCCTGTGGCCAGATAATCAGGCGTAATCGGGCTTTCTGGGGCGAATCGGTGTGAGTTCGGCGCTCCAGATGAGGCATTCACGGTCATGGAACTTCGTGGAGGAGCCTTGGCCGGACGAGGTGGGGTGGCAAGATACCAGGTCGAGTTCCGATCTGTCTAAGGGCGCTCAGGTTGGAGAGCGACCTGACTTCAATAAGGCCGCCTTATTCGGAGAACTCATGGTTAAGAAACTCGATCACATTAGTATCGTGGTTAGTGATCTTGAGAGGGCAAAGGCGTTTTTTACTCAGTTCGGCTTTTCCGTGAAAGACGAAGCGAGATTGGCGGGGGAGTGGCTTTCTGCGCTAATTGGACTTGAGAACGTACACGCCCGGTACGCACAATTATCCTCGCTGGCTTCGACTACAAATTTAGAACTCATCCAGTACATCTCACCCCCTTCCGAGCGGGATCCCCAGATGAGCAAGGCGAATCAAATAGGATTTCGGCACATTGCTTTTGAAGTGGATAACATAGACGAAGTTGTTCAAGCTTTGAAAAGCAAAGGGATTGAGTTTCTCAGTCCCATTCAGACCTATGGGAAGACGGGTAAAAAGATTGTCTATCTGTTGGGGCCGGACGGAATTATTCTTGAACTGGCGCAATACACTTTTCCGTGAATCCAGCCGAGAAGTGTCTGGATTGCCAGGGCAGCGAGAATCGGCATGCTGATCGCCACAATACCCGGAACGATGCCCAGAGTCCGTTTAACAAACAGAACAATTGTGATAAGGTGTGTATATTTGCAAAGAGTAACGTGTAGCAAGACTCTACCATCCTGATTTCCTGGATTCATTTTGAAGGGGCCCCCCTGGTTCTGTTAAACGAAGAGTGATCGGTGAGAAACGGGTTTGTTCTCCGATCCAGAACGCTGGACCCTAACGAGAATGAAGGCAAATAATGGGAGAGGTTGATCTTCACGTTCATACCACGAGTTCGGACGGAACCCTGACTCCCTCCCAGGTTGTTCGTCTGGCAAAGGAGCGGCGACTGGAGGCGATTGCCATCACGGACCACGACACCGTGGACGGTGTGAAGGAAGCGTTAGAAGAGGGAGAACGAGAATCCCTCGAAGTCATCTCTGGTGTTGAAATCAGCGCCAATTGCAAAACCGGAAGCCTCCATCTGCTGGGCTATTTCGTCGAAACGGAACGAGGCATCCTCAAGGAGAAATTGGAGAGGCTCAAACAGGCCAGATCTGAAAGAAACCCCAAGATTGTAAACAGGCTTAACGACCTCGGTGTCACCATCACCCTACAGGAAGTGGTTCGGGCCTCAGGGGGGGGACAGGTGGGTAGACCTCATTTTGCCCAGATCCTGGTGGAAAAGGGATACGTCTGCTCGTTGGACGAAGCCTTTGATCGCTACCTGGGGCAGGGTGCCCCTGCCTACGTGGACAAATACCGTTTTGAAGTGAAGGAGGCCATCGATGTCGTTTTGAAGGCCGGAGGGGTTCCTGTTCTGGCCCATCCTTTCACATTGGATCGCTCGCCAGAAGACCTTGAAACCCTCGTAGGCGAACTTACCCGAGACGGCCTGAGGGGGATAGAGGTTTTCTACCCAGATCATACCTCCGAGCAGACCGCTCAGTATCACAGGCTTGCTGAGAAATTCGGGCTGGTGAAAACCGGGGGATCGGATTTCCACGGGGCATTAATGGAGAAAACCCAGTTGGGCATCGTGGGGAAGAACATCCGCCTCTCCTATAGGATTGTGGAAGATTTGATACGAACAAAACATGAATTGATATCTCAAGCCTGATTTTTCGAAGATCAAGGGTATCAGGAGCTGCCATGGCAGGCGAAGACCTGATTTTGAATTCAGAGATCGTTCTGGGAAGAGAACCCAGCGAGAGCATCGACGTCGCTCTAAGAAAGGCGATCGCTGATCTTCAAGCTGCCTTTTTTGATCTGGACACGGGAAGGATCAACTATACCGCCATGCGAGGGACACCCGATCTCAACAACTACGTGCGAATGGCGGGTTTTCTGAAGAAATACGACTTGAAAACCCTAGGAGACCGAAAGGAGCGGCTGGCTTTCTGGATCAACCTTTACAATAGCATGGTCGTCCATGGGGTCGCGCAGTTGGGAATCAAGCAGTCGGTCAAGGAAGAACGCGGCTTTTTCAGTCGCGTCAAATACGACATCGGGGGCTATTTCTTTTCCCTCAACGACATCGAACACGGGATACTCCGGGGAAATCGAAGAATCCCCCATCGCCCCTGGAGAGCTTTTGCCCGAGACGATCCGCGATGTGATTTTATCGTATCTCCCATGGACGTGCGGATTCATTTCACCCTTGTCTGTGGGTCCCAGTCCTGCCCTCCTATTGGCTTTTATTCCGCTGATGACATAGAAACGCAGCTCGACCTGGCAGCTCAGAGTTTCATCAACTCGAGTGAGGTTGGGGTCATCCCTGAGAAGAAGCTCTTACGGATTTCCCGGATTTTCAAATGGTATCGGCCCGATTTCGGGACCCGAGAGGATTTGATCAGGTTTCTCATCCACTACCTCGATCCGGGAGAGAAAAAGGACTTCCTCGAGAACAATACAAGCCGGATTAGAATTCGATACAGCCCGTATGACTGGAGTCTTAATCATTGAAGACGATACAGGATTGTCACGGGTACCTGGCTTGAAGGGGAGTGGAAATCGGTGGCTTTACAGGACAATGGTCTTCCCCCCAAGATGGTCTTTTCAGATCCTGACGGGCGAATCTTCGACCATCCAACCCTATACATGGCCGCTCAGTCCGGCACAGAAAGACTCCCAGGTACGGCTGATAAGCTAACCCCACTGCCCAGGGGGAGCCAGCTCTTTACACTTCCAGGCCGCTACCCTGTTGGATGGGACCCAGAGTTGAAATCCTTCGTGACGGTCAAGGAAACAAAGATTCAGGGCCGTAGGCTCGAGTGTGCAGCCGTAGCCGCTTTTCTGGCTCCCGGCTATCTGAGATGTCTCCTCCCTGCAACGCATTTGAAAAAGCAATATCCTGTTCTCCCTCTCTGGGCCTATGGGGGTGTCGGGTGGAGGGAGGACGGTTTCTGGGCATCGGGGATCTGCCTCGATGCCAACCCTCACTGGCATCCAAGATTCTTCGAAAACGACGAACAACTGACGCTCCGGGTCCGGGATTTTTTGCGGAGATTTCCCCAAAATCGTCTTCTTCAGCACCTGTCCCACTGTGCCCTCGGCTACCACTGTTTCGCGGCGAAAAACGTCTTCTATCGACGTTGGGAGTTTCCCGTCCCGACCTCTCCCGGCTGCAATGCCAGGTGTCTCGGTTGTCTGTCCCTCCAGTCTGATGAGGGCTGTAAGGGGTCCCATCTGAGAATTCCCTTCGTCCCCACGGTGGAGGAGATCGTTGAAGTGGCTCTGCCCCATATGAACAATGCCGAGGCACCCATCATCAGTTTCGGCCAGGGCTGTGAGGGTGAGCCTCTCTTGCAAGATCGCCTCTTGGAGAGAACCATCGCGACCCTCAGAGAAAGAACGCCCAAGGGCACCATCAATGTCAACACCAATGGGAGTCTTCCCCAGGTTGTGGGGCGACTCGCCCTGGCAGGCCTGGATAGTATCCGGATCACTCTGGGCAGCGCCACCCCGCAATACTACACACGCTATCATCAACCCGTGGGGTATGGATTTGAGGACGTTGTGGAGTCGATCCAAAGGGCCAAGGCTAGGCAGGTGTACGTATCTCTCAATCTACTCGTGTTTCCCGGATTCACCGACCGTGAGGATGAGATCGATTCCCTGATTCGGCTGGTGAGCTCCACAGGGGTCGACATGATTCAGATGCGGAACCTCAACATCGATCCGGAGTGGTATCTAAAAGCACTTGGAAATCTGGAAACTCGGGGTATTGGGATCTCCAACATGCTCGATCTCCTGGGCGTGACCTTCCCCCATCTTGCCGTTGGGTATTTTAACCGGACAAAGGAATCCTTTTACCGATGAGTCGATAGGCCTGGTGGAACCTTCTAGGGGTATCGCTGTTCGTAGTCTGCCTCGTGTCGCTCCCAATCCGGGTCTTTCTGAAAGGGAAATACGTCCAAAGGCTTCTCAAGGAGTTTCTTCAGAGGCCCAAAAACCGCCTCACGGACCGATTCCAGAGGGATTCCTCTCACCTCTGGCTTGGCCATGGTACCCCTCACTTCCAAATAGTAGTTGATGAATCCCCCCCCCTCATTCGTGACAATCTCCCCCAAGAAGGGGACCTTCCTGACGATCTTCCCTCCCACACCGAGACGGCGAAGCCCGAGTTTGAGGTCGAGACCGCCGGAGAGGATATCGACGCTTCCCACCGCAGAGGTTTTCATCGAATCGGCGTCGAGCAAAAGATCCTGGGTCGAGCTTCTCCCGTCCTTCAGGGTGACGTTTCCTGTGATGGTCTTATAGCTCATTCCCTCCTCTCTCAAATCCGGAAAATTCCCCCGGAGGAGCTGTGAGAGGTCCAGGAGGGAGAACACCTTGGAGATAACGTTGAAGTGTGCGACCCTCCCCTCTCCCAGAAAGAACCTCACCTCTCCACTCAGGGATTGGGCAATTTCTTGGGCATTCTTTCCACCTCCCTGGATGACACCGGAGGCAGACCCTAAACCCGTCAGCTGTCTTTTGCTTCCCGCCGGCTGGAAACTCATGAGAATGGGGCTGACCTCGAGATTAACCAGATAGGGGTGAAATTCGAAAGATAACCCACCCTCCTCTGGAAAATGCAGCCATCCCGTGATCAAACCGTGGCCCTGGGACGAGACAAAGGTCACCTTCTCAAGAGACATCCGGTCTCCATTAAGCCTGACCGTGGCGTCTGTATCGCGGAAGGCGATCTCTCTAAACCTTCCTTGATCCACCTGGACGCGAATCCTCAGAGGAGACCGGGCCTTTTGGCCAGCGGTCCTTCCCCAACGCCCGACCCAGAGAAGAGCCTCTTCCCAGTCGACCCTCTCCGCCTGAATGGAAAGTTCACGCCCCGGGCTTTCTGACTCAGGGCGTAGATTCCCCTGAATTCTCACGAGACTCGAATCGAGTGTTCCCTGTGTGTTGAGGGCCTTGAGACCGTTTTCGTCAAAAGAGACCACCCCCCCCAGGCCTGTGAGAGGGGGAAACATCGAAGCGTAGCGAACCGTGGCCTCCTCAAAGGTGGCGTGCCCCTCCACGGTGTCACGGCCCTTGTGGTTTCGGTTGGTCACCTCTAGCAGCGCCTTCCCCTTTTGGAATTCGAAGGGTTCGATGAATCCCCTCCAGATCCTCGGCAACCCATAGTCAAATCTCTGCGACGCGATATCCCGGAGATCGAAGGCTGCAGAAAAGGTGAGATCCCTTGAAGGAGGTCCTCCAGGTTTAGCCAGAAATGCCTTCAACCCGATATTCGAATTCTTCCACCTTCCCCTCAGATCAGGGATCGAAATCCCGTCTCGGGATAGAAGAATTCTGCCCCCCACGCTGTGCACCGGATAGGCGTTCCAGAGTCGGAAAGATCCTTCCCCCACCCGTAGCTCTCCGACGACCGCTATGGTTCCAGGCTGCCCCACAGGACCTTTCACGGTCAGATCGTAGGATCCTTTGCCGGAGGGAGAGGCTGTCTCCTGGAGGACGCGACGAATGCCCACAGGGAGACCCTCCCAGGAGCCGAGTTCAGTAAGGTTTCTCAGATCCAGACGCCCCTCGAGTGAAATATCGACCTCAAGATGCTCCGAAAAGGGGGCCTCGACCGAACCGCTCGCCCGAACCGTCGACGTTCTCCACCTCCCCTGAACGTCATGAACAGCCAACCTTCCGGAAGAGAGTTCAAGTCTTCCTTGCACCCCTTTGAAAATCCCCGGAAAGTGCCGAATCCGAAGGCTCACATCCCTGAGAGCCAGTCTTCCACTGAGAGCAGGAGGGGCCTGAAGGCCAAGGGATCTCTCAACCCTTAGATGGAGATCCCCTTGACCTGAGAGGAACTCGATGTTGGACAGGGGAGAAGCCATTTCTTCTGGAATCAATCCCATGGATATCGACTTTGGAATGTCAGGGAGACTCAGCACGCCTCCAAGGGTCAGATCGAGTGGCCGTCGGCCGAAGGGTTCTGACAGAGAAAGCCGCGAGATTTCCAGGTCTGAATCGCCGAGGGCAAAACTCACATCCTCTGCCACAATAGCGCCCTGGTCTATTTTCACGGATCCCCCCTTCACGAAAGCAGCCTCCCCATTCCGTAACACCGTGAGATTCCTGAACCGGACACCTCCCCTCCAATGGGAGAGAGATTCTTGGTTTGCCGGGAAGCCCAGGCGTGTGAGGGGGCCTGCAAACCCCAGGGACACGATAGCCACTTCCCCCCGCTCTATGGACTCCAGAGACTCCAGAAAGGAACCGACGCTTCCTGGAAGAAGCGTCGCGGCTTCCCTAAACGCCTTGATCGATACCCAGGGACAATTCACCTGAAAAGAGATCACAGGGGCTGCCTCTCCACGGCTTGTTGAAATCCGGGCCCTCCCTTCCAGGGGCATTGTGGGGGATTTGAGACGCATCCTCTGAATGACGAGATCCTGGCCATCTCGGCGGAGTTCAAAATCAACACTCGCCCTGCCGGTTCGCGCCACCCCGGGAAGGTCAGTGAGGCTCACGGTTCCAGACGCTTGAAATTGGCCTTTCAGGTCTCCGTCAAACTCTGCCGAGAGGGTCAGTCCCTTTCCAGCCAGCGCTGATGGAAGGGAACGGACAAAGGGGTCACCAAACCAGGCCGGGTCGATCCCTTTTGTTTCAATCTCCGCAGAAAACCTGAGGCGGGATGGATCCCATGTCTTTGAGGGATCATGCACCCGCCCTTGAACCGAGAGCCAGGCGGGAGGAGTATCCCCTGCCTTCAGTGCCCCTCTCAACATCAAGGGAAAGGGACCATCGCTCAACAGGTTGCTCAGCGATATAGACAGCCCATCCACCTCCCTGTCAGGCCATTCTATCCTTCCCCTTCTAACCCGCAATTGATCAAACCGGGAAAGCAGTGAAATCAGTGAATCCGGAGGGAATGGGTCTCCCTCACCAGACAACCGCAGAATCGGACGGTCGAATTCGAGCCCCTTCCAACGGATGGATTTTGAAAAAAGGCTCTTGAGCACGGGCCTTAACTCGATTCGTTGGATCGTGAGCCAGGCTCTCTGGTCTCCGGGCTTCCGAATCGACAGCCCCCGGTACTCGATCCCGGGCCGACCCAGCCAGTGAATCCTTACCCCCTCTACGGCGGCCTTCACGCCGAATTCTGATTGAATCACCTCCTCAAGGCCCATCTCCGCCACCCAAGGGCCCAGGGCGAACCGGAACAAGACCATGACGATTCCGAGGAAAACGGCCACGACCAGACCGCTCAAAAGGAACATGGTGAGTTTTCTTTTCAACGGAACACGTACCCCCTCTTCTGCCTCCTATTGTAACCCGATCCACGGGAAAATCAAATGTCAGACAGGGCTCTCTCTTCAAAGGCGGCACCATATTGATATAATGCCGACGTCCCAATGGCTGCGCCATGTGGATGGTTTTCCTGTAGTGTCGAGAACTTGAGATCACTGCCATGGATGAAATCTCCTACGTTGCGGCGGGCGCTGGAGGAGGGGAGAGTTCTCTATGAAACGTGATCCCAGACTTGACATGGAGCAGTTCCCCCAGTAGAATAAGGTCATAATGATCAATAAGGAGGTCATGATGGCTAACAAAGAAGTGAGCGTGGCGGAAGCCAAGAAGCACTTCTCCGAATTACTAGGCCGAGTTGCTTACGGGGGTGAGCGCATAGTCATATCAAAAAGGGGGACACCCATGGCAGTCATGGTTCCTCCGACTGAAGTGCCAGAAGAGGCCCATTTGAGCCAGATAGAAGGATGGTTAGACGCAGGTGACCCTTTTTTTGAGATCGTAGATCAGATTGTCCGTGACCGCGCTAATCACATACCTAGGATATCGAAATCATCAAGAGACTAGGGAATGTACCTGTTAGATACCAATATCCTCAGTGAATTGGTTAAGAAAAACCCAAACAATAATTTGATCGGTAGATTGGGAACCGTTCCTTCTGCCTCCCTTTATACGGCCAGTATCTGTGTCATGGAGCTGAGATATGGCGTTCTCGGAACGGGAAACCCTTTGGAGTTGTGGGCAAAGATTCAAGAACGAATCATATCAAAGGTGCGCATCCTTGATTTTACCTATAAAGAAGCTCTCAAAGCAGGAGAACTTCTTTTTGAATTGCATTCTGTGGGGCGCCCTATAGGTATCGAAGACATCATGATAGGATCTATTGCTTTGAGTAATGGGCTAGTCGTAGTCAGTGCAAATACAAAACACTTCTCTCGCATCCCCAAGCTGGCAGTAGACAATTGGCTCTTGTGACTGTCAAGCTCCAAGATTCCATAGTCATATCAAGGGCTGACCCTTGGGCTGTGGCAACATGATTGCCACGGACCGATTCGGAGATCTCGCTGAGCCAGTTTCTGCTTGAAGCGTTGGAAGATCCTGGTCCGCGTGACCAGGATTGCGAAAGGTCCAAACAGAAGCACAAGACCCCCTCACTCCTCCTTATCTAAATACCATCAAGAAAATAACTGATACTCTCTCTGAGTTACTCGACGTCGATGCTTTCCACGATTTTCCTCTGACTTTTGTACGGAATTGAAGTTGTTGTACCAGTTTATCCTCTTGTCAAATCACTTTCTTTCTCTCTGAAAGCGAGTTCGTTGCTTTCTCAAGTTCTCTACCGCGACGTCCTTCCCCGTCGAATCCCATCCTAAAGGCAAAACTATGAAAGATTGCCAAAGCAATGGACCTACTTGCCGCGTAGACGGGATGGTTTGGAAGGCCTGTTGGGCATAGGGTGGACGAGAGATATTCTCTCAGGTCAAGGGGTTGAACCTTTTGATTGTCCACACCCCGGAGGGAGGCACCTTTCCGGTGGTTGAACCAGCCCTCTATCCGGCCGTCGGTATGAAGGAAGATCATAGCCAGTGCCACAATGTCCCTCCCAGGGTGGGAGCGATCTGGAATCCTTTTCCCTCGGTGAGTCTATCGTGTTGGATTCTGTTGAAAAAACAGTGAATTTTCAATCCTGGTCCTCCGCCCATGGGGGGCAACCCTTTTCAGAGGCATGGAATCAAAATTGCATAGGTCCGGCAGGGATCTAGCACCCTTTGTATGAAGTCCCCTAAAGGCAGCAAAATCAATCCTCAATCGGTGCTCAAAATGAGTTAAGGCCTATGAAAGAAAAGTGGATCGTCTTGGTACCCTTGTTAGTCCTTTTGTGGTGGCCAATGGCCGCGCCCGCTGATGTGATCACCGTGGCGCCAACGGGTACCCAGACCGCTTCCATGGCCATTTCCAGTAGCGACCAGTACCTGGGTGGCGCCTTCACCCTGGTCCGAGACACGGGGTCCACCACGGTGACCGACATCGTCCTCACTGAGACCAACACGGTCAATGCGAGCGCGAATATCTCC
>CAYGBW010000006.1:0-20746 GCA_964348185.1 uncultured Thermodesulfobacteriota bacterium
CGCAGACAAAAGCCTTATTATCGATTACAAAAACCCCAAGGTTCTTCGATATTTTATCACGGAGCGAGGGAAAATCATTCCAAGGCGGATTTCGGGTAACTGCGCCCGGCATCAGCGCGAAATAACCACGGCGATCAAAAGGGCAAGGAATATTGCGATTCTTCCCTTCACCACTGTAACCAGATAATATCGCCAACTCCGTGGGTTGATGGAAATGGACACCAAGCGCTTCCTCTTCCACCTCCTGCTCGCCACCGGGGTGGTGGTGATCATCTTTCTAACCTCCCTTCAGGTACCCCTTGCGGGAGTGGTGACAAGTGTTCTCACACCCCTTCCCGTTATGGTTTTGTGCCACCTCTGGGGCTTAGGGGGAGGGATCCTGATGGTCCTCACCGCAACTCTGGTCATATCGGCCGTATTGAATCTTTTTCTCGGGGTGATTTTTTTCACCGAGTTCGGTCTCCTCGGTATTCTGTTGTATCACTATCTGGTGAGGAAAGGACGACCGTGGGATCATGGGATCCTCCTGTCATCCCTGATCGTCCTGGGCATTTCGGCCTTCTTGGTTGCGGCTTACGGCATGGCGACTTCTTCGAATTTGATCGATTGGATGAGGGAAGAGATTCGCGAAATGGGTCGGGGTATTCTACATCTCTACCCTGTGGAAGAGACAAAGGATCAGTCCCCCTGGATAACCTCAGAGAGATTTACAGAAATCCTTCTGCCAATCTCCCCCGCTCTGATTATCCTCACGATCTGGTTTCAAGGTATCGTTAGCGTGGCTCTTTTTGCACGGATCACAAGCCGTGCGGCTTCTGGCAAAGGCCGAATCACGGTGAGACCCGAGGTCCCCACCTGGATCTGTCCTGACAAGGCCGTATGGGGAGGAATTGTAGGGGGCATCCTGATCTTAACAAAGATACCCCTTCTTAGGACAGTCGGAATCAACACGGTGATTCTTCTGCTCGGTATTTACTTCCTACAGGGCATCGCGATTGTTTCCTTCTTCTTCAAAAAGAAGAATGTCCCCCTCGGGTTTCGGGTGATAGGCTATACATCAATCGGCATCATCCAGTTCCTCCCCTTGCTCGTAACCGGGCTGGGACTTTTTGATGTGTGGATCGATTTTCGAAGACTGAGACCCCGCGTCGAGGCGCAAAAAAAGAATCCATGACGATTCGCAGCAGCCATGGAAGAAAGGGGATGAACATGGAAGTGATTCTCTTGGAAGAGCATCCCTCCCTTGGGAAGATTGGGGATCTGGTGAAGGTAGCGGATGGATATGCTCGAAATTTTCTGATTCCCAAAAGGAAAGCGGTCCAAGCCACCCCCAAGAAGTTGAAAGCACTGGAGCACGAGAAACGCCTTGTTCAGGACTTCCTTGAGAAGTCTGTGAGGGAGGCGGAGAAGCTGGCCAAGCGTCTTGAGGACTATTCGTGCACCATCTCGAAATCGGTTGGTGAGAGCGGGAAGCTCTTCGGGGCCGTGACATCGATGGAGATCGAACAGAATCTCCTGGACAACGGGTTCAAAATAGAGCGGAAAAACATACTGCTGGACGAGCCCATCAAGAGTCTCGGAATCTACACGGTTCCCATCAAACTCCAGCCCAAAGTCACGGCCAACCTTAAAGTGTGGGTCGTGAAGGAGTAGAACCCAAGGGCCCAGTTCCAATGGGAAGAGAGGAATCCAGCAATGCTCGAATGATGGGTTAGAAGGGGGGATTCCCCCGATCTGGGGAGTGCTCCTAAATCGGTCCACGAGGATAGTCTGAACCCACGATAGAAAGGCAGCTATGATTCCAATAATTTGCAGTGATTTCAAGAGGCATCCCTGATCACCCTGTGATGGGGGAGGATTCTTCTCCTGGAGACATCCCATGGAAGAGACGATACGCCATAAGCTTCCTCCTCAAAACATCGAAGCCGAGCAATCGATATTGGGGGGGATTCTCATTGAAAACAGCGCGCTCAACCGGGTCTTGGAAATCCTGACCTACGAGGACTTTTATCGGGACTCCCATCAGAGAATCTTCAGCGCCTTGGTGGATCTCTCCGAGAAAAATGAGCCCGCGGATCTCATCACGATCACCAACAAATTGAAAAGCAGCAACCTTCTGGAGGATGTGGGAGGTCCTTCTTACCTCGCTTCCCTGATCGATATGGTTCCCACCGCGGCCAACATCGAATACTATGCTCGGATTGTGAAAGAAAAGGCCACCCTGAGGAAACTGATTGACGTTGCCACACAGATCATCACCCAGAGCTACAGTGACAGCGGAGACATCGACACGTTCCTCGATGAGGCCGAACAGGCGATATTCAGGATCTCGGAAAACAAGGTCAAGCCCTCCTTTTACCCCATGAAGGATATGGTCAAGGAGAGTTTTAAGACCATTGAGAGACTCTTCGAAAGAAAGGAATTGATCACGGGGGTTCCTTCAGGATTCAAGGACGTCGACCGGCTGACAGCCGGGTTTCAAAAGTCAGATTTCATCATCGTAGCGGGAAGACCCAGCATGGGAAAAACATCCTTCTGCTTGGATCTCTCCAGATATGCCGCCTTGGAAGCCGAAGTTCCTGTGGCTATTTTCTCTCTAGAGATGTCCAAAGAGCAATTGGCCCTCCGCATGCTCTGTTCGGAGGCCAGGGTGGAGGCGCAGAAACTCAGAACCGGCTTTCTCAGAGAAAGCGATTGGCCCAAGCTGACGCTGGCCGCTGGCAATTTATCTGATGCGCCGATCTTTATCGACGACACGGCCGCCATTTCGGTACTGGAATTGCGGGCAAAGGCCAGGCGCCTCAAGGCGGACCACAATCTGGGGCTGATAATCATAGACTACCTCCAACTGATGAAAGGTCGGGGAAAGGTTGAAAGGAGGGAGCAGGAAATCTCAGAAATCTCCAGATCCCTGAAAGCCCTGGCCAAGGAACTCTCCATCCCTGTCATTGCCATTTCCCAACTCAGTCGTCGCACTGAAGACAGACCCAGGCAGAGGCCTCAATTGGCTGATCTCAGGGAATCTGGGGCCATCGAGCAGGATGCCGATGTGATCCTGTTCATTTACCGGGAAGAGTTCTACAGGGAGGACACCCCCAACAAGGGGGTGGCGGAGGTCATCATCGGAAAACAGCGCAACGGTCCTACAGGAACGATTGAATTGACTTTCTTGAAAGAATTTACCACCTTCAAGGATATCTACCGGGGAGAAATAGCCAACGGGACGCCTTAGGCGGCAGGGACCATCCGCCTTCCATGAGGTCTATTCCCTCTCCCATTGCGAGGTTCTCGTCGATGAATAAGGGAGCAACAACGATCATTGTCTATGCTTAACATTCCAAACACCCTAACAATCCTGCGGGTTCTCCTGATTCCCGGCTTTGTCATTTTGCTTATGGATCGTCACTATGGATGGGCTCTGACGATTTTTGTCATTGCGGGCCTTACCGATGGGCTCGATGGCCCTATTGCCCGGATTACCCACCAAAGAACGAACCTGGGGGCCTACCTCGATCCCATCGCGGACAAACTCCTGCTTGTATCCGCCTTTGTCACCCTGGCCATCCTCAAGGTCATCCCCAGTTGGCTTGCCGTTGTTGTCATAACGCGGGATGTGATCATCTCCCTGGGATTTACCCTCCTCTTTCTTATGGATCGCAAGCCGGAGATCAAGCCAACCGCCTTCAGCAAGGTCAACACGGTGGTCCAGGTCTTGACAATTGCCATCGTCCTCTTCTCGAAAGTGGAGGTTTCTTTCTCCCGTTTCGTGCCGGCAATGATTTGGGCCGTAGCCTGCACGACCATCCTGACGGGCTTGCAGTACATTTACCTCGGGACTCGCATGACGGACGGGACAGATTAGAACGCCAGAGCGTTGATCCCTGGGGCTAACCCACATCAAGAACAGACCTCGGAAAACTGAATCAAATCCAGACCCCGATCGAGACCATGGCGGCCGTGGAAATGGCAAAAACCGCACCCTGTCCCCCGATCATATCCGTCGTCACAGCGATTCGCGATCAGACGATTTCGTAACAGCCTCTGAGGCTTTTCCCCCGACCTTTCTCCTGAGCATTGAAACCAGGAAAAGGGCCTCTTCCGACCTGACCAGCAGGCTTGCGCCCATGTATGTGAGCGTCCCTGCGAGGATGCAAATCGCCAGGACGATTGCGTGGTATAGGGAGGGGTTTCCTTCACCCCATTCTCCCAAACGACTCAATCGAAGAACAACCCAGCTCATCGGCAGGCTGGCAAGAAGGGTCCGAAAGAGGGAGTGAAGGATCTTGGTCCAGCCGAGGGCACCGATCTTTTTCGCCATCAGTGCCGTGAGAAGCAAAAAATTCAATGTTGCTGCCAGGGAGTTCGCCAGTGCTAGTCCGGAATGTTTGAGGGGAAACATCAAGAGGAGTCCGAGTAACACGTTGCCGATCAGGGCAAGGACCGCGACCTTGACGGGAGACCGCATGTCTTGGAGCGCAAAAAAAGCTGGCGCCACAATTCTCGCTCCGGCGATAGCCCACAGTCCAACGGCGTAGAACAGAAGTGCCTGAGCCGTCATAAGGGTCTTTTGAAAATCGAAGGCTCCTCTCTGAAACAGAAGATGGATGGTCGGAACTCTGAGGACGATCAACCCGATCGTCGCGGGAATCGTCAGAAAAAAGACAAGTCGAATCGAGAACGCGAGGGTGTCCCGGAATTCACTGGACCGCTTCTGGGTCACGAGCCTTGAAAAGCTTGGCAAAGCCGCTGTCCCCAGGGCTACAGCGAATATACCCAGGGGAAATTCAATCAGCCGGTAGGCAAAATAGAGAAAGGATATACTCCCTTCTTTCAGAAGAGAGGCCAGGATCGTGCTGACGAAGATGTTTATTTGGGCGACCGCAGTTCCCAACACCCCGGGGAGCATCAGCCCACCGATCTTTCTAATCCCTGGATGGGACCAAAAATGAAAGCTCGGCCGCAACCCGATGCCTTTTTTGATGAGAAAAGGAATCTGAAAGAGGAGTTGGGCAGTTCCTCCCACAACAACACCCAGGGCCAACGCCATGACAGGTGGAGATATCTGGCGGAACAGAAGGAAGGCGCTGGCGATCATCGAAATGTTCAGCAGGGCCGGGGCCAGTGCAGGAGCCGTAAAATGGCCGAAAGTGTTTAGAACACCCATGGACAGGGCAACCAGACCGATAAAGAACAGATAGGGGAAAACGATCCGAATCAGTGAAACGGTCAGACGGAACTTTTCCGGATCCGTGAATCCAGGGGCGATGACTCGAACCACCCAAGGGGCAAAGACGATGCCCAAGAGGCTGGCACCTGCGAGGAGGATAGAGAGGAGGGTAAAGGCTCCATTGACAAGATCCCGCCAGTCCTCCTCTTCCCTATGTTCCACATATTCCGAAAAAACCGGGATAAAGGAGACCGTCAGAGACCCCTCCCCAAAAAGCCGCCTCAGGGTGTTAGGGATTCTGAAGGCCACAAAGAAAGCATCGGTTGCCATGCCTGCTCCGAAAAAATAGGCGATCACCATGTCCCGAAGATAGCCCAAGATCCGGCTGAAAAAAGTGGCCGCCCCAACAACGCCTGTGGCCGCTGCGATTTTCTCTCTTTCAGACATAGGAACCGGCTTCCCAACCCAATCCAAAAGGGATTAGATGAAAATCGAAAGGCTTTTTCTTCCCATGTCCTGGGGCCACCCAACCGTGTGGGCCCCTTGACACGGCCCATTCAAACGTGGTAAAAAGACCATCTGTGAGAACCGAAGGGGAGGTTTACCATTGGCAACTCATAAGTCAGCTGTGAAACGAATTCGACAGAACGAGAGAAACCGAGAGCGCAACGTTCGCAAAAGATCTCTGGTCAAGTCTCGGGTGAAGAAACTCAGGGAGGCTATCCAGGCCAAGGACGTGGAGAAGGCAAAGGAGGCCCTTCCCGACGTAATCCGCGAAATCAACAAGTCACGGTCAAGTGGGGTTCTCCACAAAAAGACAGCATCCAGAAAAATCTCCAGACTCACAAAGGAATTCCATGCCCTGGAGGGTTCCTGAGACCTCTCAGTCAATCCAGAAAGCATCCTGAAAGAATTCGATCTTCTTTCCAAGATGGGCGGTAATCCCTCTTTTGAGCCCTTAGCTCCACACCCCATCATTTCCAGAGCTTCGAGAATTCGGCCAGTCCATAACAAAAGGGGCGGCCCTGGGCGTCAGCATATCGCCTGTTTTCCCTGATTCTGCTGATGGCTGACGGCTGAATGCCTCCATCAACAAGCCCCCTTCAATGGCAGATAGAAATGACGAGATTCTCCAGCAAAACCCGCTTCGATGTGCTCCGGCTCTTGAGGGCCAAATCGGTTTCCAAGACACGCCGATAGTCCTCAGCGAGGTCCTGGAAAGTGAAGTTCTTCAATTGGGCAAGTAAACCCGGGAGAAAATAACCGGGTATGCCGAGGGCCTTTCCAATGTCCCGGTCCCGCTTTCCGAGAGATCGCATCTCCTTGGCCATCCAGATGAGACGAAACTGTCTCACCATCATGGTCAAGATCCTCAAGTGGGGCTCTCCGCTTTCCAGCATCTGATCCAGGATCCTCAAGGCATCTGGGCAGTTCTTCATTCCCAGCGCCCGAGTCAGGTCGAAAACCGTATGGATTCTGACACGAGAAATAACCGCCTCCACGTCATCGACGCCAATTTCCTTCCGCTCCCCAGTGTAGGAAGCGAGCTTGTCCAGTTCCTGATAGATTTCTCCCAGGTGACTGCCCACCAATTCCCGCATCACATCGGCTGCCTCTGAGGATATCTCTTTCCCCATTTGTTTTGCACCTGCGAAAATGTATCGAGTCAAAGCACTTCCACCGGGATGGGGGAAAGAGACCACCCTGCCCTTCTTTTCGAGCACCTTGAGATGTCCCTTCCATGGGCCCGGACTCTCCCCCACGAGAATCAGACAGGTGGTGGGTGACGGTTTCTCGCAGTAGGGGATCAAGACCTTTACCTGGTTCGGGGTGAACAGGTGAGCATCCTTGACAAGAACAACTCGCCATGGGGCCATCATCGGGAGGGTCTTGGCCGCGTTGACGATTCGATCGGGTGAGGTTTCGCTTCCAAGGAACAGGTCATAATTGAAATCCCTCATTTTAGGCGTCAGACACAGGGATCGGATCCGCTTTTGCGCCTCGTCCACGAGAAAGGTCTCCTCCCCGTGAAAAAAATACAGGGGGAGAATCTTACCTCTCTCGAGTTCTTTCTCCAGCTCGAATGGGTTCATGGAACGACCAACCCCCTTGGCGATGAATCGATGGTCGGCTTTCAGAACCCCTCCACGATCAAGTCGTGAATGAGTTCAGCCAGTTGCCGTGCAATCTCCTCGATGGCCAGACGCTTTCTCCCCTCGTTTGTCTGAACATCCGAAGTTACCCGATATTCTTGATTATCCTGCAGTGAAGGGACACTCCAGAGAACCTCACCCGTATCGACGCGTCGAAGGGTCAACCCCACGGTCACCTGGACTCGATACTCCAGGGCCAAGCCTCCCACATCATATGCGGTGGAAAAAATGGAGAATGCCTCGATACTCCCCTCGAGAACGCTGTCGGCCTGTTTCTCGGGTACAACCGGAAGGCGCCCCTCCAGATTGAACTCCCTTATGGTCGCCCGGGTGAAGGCATTCTCAATCCCGGCTTCCAGGGTTCTGTTTGCCATAGTTGGAATCGCAACGGTTCGAATTTCCTTTGGGAGTGAGGTCTCCTTCCCCTCAAGCCTGTACCCGCATCCCCAGAGTCCCAAAAGCAGAAAGCACCCGGTCAGAACGGCCTTTGTCCCTCGATTCATTTCCCCGTCCTCACGGGAGTCCGCTGGAACAAGTCTCCACCGAGATCACCCACAGACAACATTGACCAGTTTGTTTGGCACCACGATGACCTTCTCGATCCGTTTTCCCATGGTTAAGGCGCGAATCCTCTCTCGACTGAGGGCGGCGTCTTTGAGATCCTCTTCTCCGTGAGAAACCGGAACGGTCATGCGGTCCCGGAGCTTCCCGTTGACCTGAATGACCACCAAGGTCTCTTCTTCGGCGGTGGCACTGGAATCGTTTTCCGGCCACTCGCTGAGAAGGATTGATTCAGTTTTTCTGAGAATGTGCCAGAACTCCTCGGCGATGTGGGGAACAAAGGGGGAAAGGAGGAGGACCGTCATCTCTATGGCTTCCCGCAAAACAGAAGGAGCGGTTTCAGATTCTGAGTCGAACTGGTAAATCCCGTTGACCAGTTCCATGATGGCACTGATGGCTGTGTTGAAATGAAACCGCTCGATGTCTTCTGTGACCTTCTTGATGGTTCGGTGGGTCTTCCGATGAAGGGCTTGCTCAGGTCCCTCAAAAGCATCCCCTGGCCTGGGGAGTGAGGCTCCCTCGATGGCGTTCAGGCGATTGAAAACGGTTCGCCAGACTCGACCGAGGAATCGCGAAGACCCCTCCACACCCTGGTCACTCCAGTCGAGGTCCTTCTCAGGAGGAGAGGCAAATAGGCAGAAAAGCCGGGTCGTGTCGGCGCCATACCGATCGATCAAATACTCGGGATCGACAACATTTCTTTTGGACTTGGACATCTTTTCCTTCCTCCCAACCTCAACGGGCTGACCGCACTCGACGCATCGGCCATCCTTGACCTCATGGGAATAGCGGAGGCCATGGGTGGGACATCGCACAACTTCCTTGCAAACCATGCCCTGTGTCAGGAGGCGTGTAAAGGGCTCGTCGACCCCGACGATGTCTTTGTCCCTGAGAACCTTCGTGAAAAATCTTGAATAGAGAAGATGGAGGATTGCGTGTTCGATCCCTCCAATGTACTGATCCACAGGCATCCAATAATCGACCCGCTTCCTGTCCAGAATCCCCCGATCATAGTCAGGGGACGCGAACCGCTCGAAGTACCAGGAGGACTCAACAAAGGTATCCATCGTATCGGTCTCCCTATGGGCATGCCCCCCGCACTTCGGACAGGTAGTCTCCACAAAGGAAGGCAGAGATGCCAGAGGGGACTCTCCCGTGTCGGTGATCTTCGCGTCGTATGGAAGGACCACGGGGAGGTCTTTCTCTCTGACAGGCTGGATTCCACATTGATCGCAGTAGATGATGGGAATCGGTGCTCCCCAGTATCGCTGTCGGGAGATCCCCCAGTCTCTGAGACGGTAGGTGATGCTCTTATTGCCCAGATTGTTTTCCTCCAGGTATCGAGCGATGGCCTCTCGTGCCTCTGGGCTCTTCATACCGTTAAAGGGGCCAGAATTGATCAGAATCCCCTCCCCCTCATAGGCCTCTGTCATCGTGTCTTCTTCGAGCTCCTCTCCAGGCGGCTGGATAACGACCATGAGGGGAAGACTGTATTTCTTGGCGAATTCGAAATCCCTCTGATCGTGGCTCGGGACCGCCATGACGGCACCGGTCCCGTACTCCATGAGAACGAAATTTGCCACGAAGATAGGGATCCTGACCCCGGTGACCGGGTTCAAACAGTAGGCCCCTGTAAAGACGCCTTCTTTTTCGATGTCCTCAGAGGACCTCACGGTCCTGTCCTGCCTCCTGACCCTCTCAACAAAAACCCTGACCGCCTCTGCCTGAGGCGTTCCTTTCGAGAGTTCAAGGACCAGAGGATGCTCTGGGGCAAGGCTCATGAAGGTTGCTCCAAACACCGTATCCTGCCTTGTGGTAAAAACGATGATAACGCCGGTTGAACCCTCCAGGGGAAAGTGGATTTCGGCCCCCTCACTCTTGCCAATCCAGTTTTCCTGCATGGTGAGAACCCGTTCTGGCCATCCGGTTAACTTCGTACAGTAGTCGAGCAGCTCCTCGGCATAGTCGGTGATCTTGAAAAACCACTGATCCAGCTCCTTCTGAGTCACCTCTCCATGACACCGCCAGCAGAGTCCTGACTCCACCTGTTCATTGGCCAGTACGGTCTGACATTGTTCACACCAATTCACATAGGAGCGCTTCCGATAGGCAAGCCCTGCTTCATACAGCTTCAGAAAAAGCCACTGTTCCCATCGGTAGTATTTCACATCACAGGTGGCCAGTTCGCGGTCCCAGTCATAACTGAACCCCATCCTTTTGAGCTGGCCTCGCATGGCGTCGATATTTTGATAGGTCCATTTAGCCGGATGGACTCCGTGCTCCATGGCAGCATTTTCGGCAGGCATCCCAAAGGCATCCCATCCCATGGGGTGGAGCACATTGTAACCTCTCATCCTCTTGTAGCGCGCCACCACGTCGCCGATGGAGTAGTTGCGGACGTGGCCCATGTGCATCTTCCCGGAAGGATAGGGAAACATCTCCAGGAGATAGTATTTCTCCCTCGTCGGATCTTCTGTGACACGAAAGCGTTTCTCTTCATCCCACTTTTTTTGCCACTTCTCTTCGATCTCTCTCGGATCGTATCGCTCTTTCATTCCCCTCTGCCTCAATTCCGTGGAAACAGCAAGACCTTCTCCCCATGGGCACGGCTCGGGATCTCCCCAATTCTTCAAGACTGTGACCGTTTTTTCCCCAATCGATCTAGACAGGCTCCGAGGACTTGTTTGAGGGCGCTTCGCTTGAGGATCGCTCCCTTTACCCTGAGAAACCAATGAGCTGAGGCACGAGGCAAAAGAGCCCGACCTCTAGCCTCAAACCCGAGGACCGGGGACGCTCCTCCAACCCTCATCGAGGGATCTTCTACCGATAAGCCCTTATTCCACCGCCCTTTCCCAGCCAGGGACCCAAACTGCCGCATTCCGATCGGAGCCAGGTCCCTAAGCTCATCCTGACCCCAGGCTCTCTAGATCTCAGGTGCCGGGAAAGCCAGGATCTTCTCAGGCGTTTCGGCTCTCCCGACGCTTCCTCTAGGAGGTCTCTTCCTCCTTTGATCCTTTCTCAGCCGTGGCTTTCATCTCTGCCTTCTCTCGCATGGAAGATCGTATTTCCGAAAAGAAAAACACCACCAACACCACCCCCACCAGGATAAACAAAGCAGGGACGGCAGCCATCAGACCCCTGAGAAAAAGGGTCCACCAGGTGACAATTCCCCAAATGCCAAGTCCTACCAACACCAACCCGATAATGATTCCCAAGACCTTTCCCATCGTTATACCTCCCTAAGGTTTTTATTTGAGCAACCGCAACAGAATTGCCTTTTGGACATGGAGCCGGTTCTCCGCTTGATCCCACACAACAGAATGGGACCCATCGATCACATCATCGGTAATCTCCTCCCCTCGATGAGCAGGCAGACAGTGCATGACAAGGACATCCTTGGCCGCCCCCCTTAACAACTCCGTATTAACCTGAAAGGGCCTGAAAATCTCCGCCTGCTTTCCCGCCTCTACCTCCTGTCCCATGCTGGGCCAAACATCGGTGTAGATCACGTCGGATCCCCGAATCGCTTCCTGGGGATCCTCGCACAACCTGATCCTCGACGTTCCCTCCTGAAGCGCCCTTGCCAGAATCCCCTTGTTGGGTCCATACCCCTCTGGACATGCCAGGGTGAGGGGAAACCCCAGACGGGACGCTGCATTGATCCAAGAGTTCGCGACATTATTCCCGTCCCCTACATACACAATGGAGAGTTCCTCGTACCGACCTCGCTTCTCCGCGAGGGTAAAAACATCGGCGAGAATCTGGCAGGGATGGAGCAGGTCCGTCAGGCCGTTAATGACAGCGATTTCAGCATAAGTTGCAAAATCCTCCACCATCTTATGCGAAGAAGTGCGAATCACCATCCCATCCACATAACGGGACATCACCCTGGCCGTATCGGCAATCGTCTCTCCCCTGGAGAGCTGAAGTTCTCCTGACAGGAGGAAAATCGCTTGACCTCCCAACTGGGCCATCCCCGACTCAAAGGATACACGGGTCCGTGTCGACGATTTGTCGAAAATCATCCCAATCGTTTTGCCGGAAAGAGGATACCGGGGGGTTCCCTTGCCCCGCTCCTTTTTCAACCGCTGAGCACAGGCCAAGAAATCATCAATTTCCTCTTTCCTCCAGTCAAAGAGGGAGAGAAAGTCTTTATTCATCCCGGTCCACCCCAATGGTCCAGCCGTCAGGTTAGGAGGGCTCTCTACCCAAGGCCTGAGGGCTAATTCTCCCCTAGAAGCGTCTGAAGGGGGAAAAACCTTCCGTAACCGCTTCTACCTTGTCTAAGGGATTCTCTGTTCCGACCTCACAGAGCCATTCGCCGAGGCGATTACCGCAAGAGTCTGAGCCCCCCGCCGGCCTCGGGTCTACAGTTTCCCGTTTCCGATCACAGGATATAGCGGCTCAGATCTTCGTCTTCCACAAAATCCCTGAGTCGATCCCGAACATAATCGGCATCGATCTCGATTCTTTTCCCCTGGATTTCGGGGGCTCCGAAGGAGATTTCCTCAAGGAGTTTTTCCACGATGGTGTACAGGCGGCGGGCTCCAATGTTTTCCATCCTGTCATTGATAACGGTTGCAATCTCGGCAATCTCGGCAATCCCGTCCCTCTTGAAGACTAGTTCGATTCCTTCGGTTTGAAGCAAAGCCTCGTACTGCTTTATCAGTGCATTCTGGGGCTCGGTCAGAATCCGGATGAAGTCGTCCTTACCGAGAGAATCCAATTCCACCCGAATTGGAAATCGGCCCTGCAACTCCGGGATGAGATCCGAAGGTTTGGAAACATGGAAGGCTCCCGCAGCGATGAACAGAATATGATCCGTGGTGACCGGCCCGTATTTTGTCGTCACCGTCGTGCCTTCCACGATGGGCAGGATGTCCCGTTGAACGCCCTCCCGAGAGACATCCGGGCCATGGACCGCCTCCCGCCCCGCGATCTTGTCTATTTCATCGAGGAAGATGATCCCCGACTGCTCGACTCGGCCAATGGCCATCTTGATGACTTTGTCCATGTCCACAAGACGCTGGGCCTCCTCCTGAGTCAATACGTCCAGGGCCTCGGGGACTTTGACCTTCCGTCGCTTCTTTTTCTGGGGAAACATATTCCCCAGCATATCCCGAATGTTGATATCCATCCCCTCGAAGCCAGCGGCTGAGAAGATCTCAACCATGGGAAGACCCCGGTCTGTCGTCTCAACGTCGACGTAGCGGTTGTCTAGCTTGCCGCTTCTTAAGAGTTTCCTGAGCTTTTCTCGGGTCGAGTCACGCTCTTCCATCTTCAGGGGTTCGAACTCGAAGGCCCTCGCCTCTCTCCTCCCTTGATCGTCAGGTTCTCCCGCTTCCTCGTTCTTGGGCCTCCGCATTGGAGGTAGCAGGATGTCGAGAAGTCGTTCCTCAGCGATCTCATGGGCTTTCATGTGGACGGTTTCGGTTTCTTCGGCCTTGACGATGTTGACGGCCTGATCCGTCAAGTCTCGAATCATCGATTCCACATCCCTGCCCACGTAGCCGACCTCTGTGAATTTTGACGCCTCGATCTTTAGAAAAGGAGCCTGGGCCAGCTTGGCCAGCCGCCTCGCAATCTCGGTCTTTCCGACCCCTGTGGGACCAATCATCACAATGTTCTTGGGATAGATCTCATCGCGAAGCTCCTCAGACACCTTCTGACGACGCCACCGGTTTCTCAGAGCAATGGCAACCGCTCGTTTTGCATTATTCTGACCGACAATATATCTATCCAGCTCCGAGACAATTTCTCGAGGGGTAAAAACGGTCATCTAGGTCAGTTCCTCCAGAACAATGCTGTCGTTCGTATATATGCAAATGCTGGCTGCAATCCGCATGGCCTCCTCTGCAAGGGCTCTCGCATCCAAATCGGAATGGCGAATTAGGGCCCTGGCTGCGGCCAGGGCATAGGGTCCTCCACTCCCAATCGAGGCGACCCCCCCATCCGGCTCGATCACATCACCCGTTCCGGAAATAATCAGGGCGATTTCCTTATCAGCGACGATGAGGAGAGCCTCCAGCCGCCTGAGAATCCGATCGGTCCGCCACTCCTTGGCTAATTCTACAGCCGCCCGCATCAGGTTTCCATGGTATTGTTCGAGTTTCTGCTCAAATTTGGAAAACAGGGTAAAGGCGTCCGCCGTGGCACCGGCGAAACCTGCCAGGACCCGATCGTGAAACATCTTCCGAACTTTTTTGGCTGAATGTTTCATAACCGTGTTTTCGAAAGTTACCTGCCCATCACCCGCCAAGACGACCTTCCCCTTGTGGCGAACACAGAGAATGGTTGTCCCCCTGCGAACGGGATCCCCTTCATCTCTTTTTCTCGTCATGGGTGGGTTGCTCCCCCCTGTTGCGCCAGCTTCTTGGATGCGCTCTGTCGTAAACATCGATCAGTCTGTCGATGCCCACATGGGTATATTTCTGAGTCGTTGAAAGGCTTGCGTGGCCCAGAAGCTCTTGAATTCCTCTCAGGTCCGCGCCGCCATCGAGGAGGTGGGTGGCAAAGGTATGCCTCAGACTATGGGGAGAGACCAGTTTGGGCAGACCGCACTGTCTGGCGTATTTCCCCACAATTCTGGCGACACTCCGGGCGGTCAATCTTCTCCCCCGGGCGTTTAGAAACAGCGCCTCCTCCTTTCCCGTGACCCTCACAAATTCCCCTCTCCGTTCTAGATAGGATGTCAGGGCCGTCACGGCCTTTGACCCCAAGGGCACGATTCTTTCCTTTCTCCCCTTGCCCATCACGCGAACCACACCGAGATCCAGGTCGACGGTATCCACGTTGAGACCAACCAATTCGCCAACACGAAGACCGCTGGAGTAGAGCGTCTCTAGGATCGCTCTATCCCGCCTATCACGGATCGACCCACGTCCAGCAGACTCCACAAGCCTGAACGCATCATCTACAGAAAGAGCAACAGGGATACTCTTCCCCTGCCTGGGTGTGCTCACCAGCTGAGCCGGGTTGGCGGAAATCACCCGCTCCCTCACAAGGAACTTCAAAAACGACCGAATCGATGCCAGCTTACGGGCTATAGAGCTCTTCCGGTTCTTCTTGTACAGAGAACCCAGATACGACCGCACCATCACGTGGTCAATCTTTCTCACATCAATCGTGTCACCTGAGGCTGTGGCCAGACCTTTTTCTCTGAGAAAGGCCTCAAACTGGAAAAGATCGCTCAGGTAACTCCTACAGGTGTGATCCGAAACGCTCTTGACTCTGGAGAGATAGGTTAGGTACCTCTCGATAAGCGTTCTCATCTTTGATCAAACCGGCTTAAGACTCTACATTTAGAATGATAACATATATCATAAGGCCATGGATAATCAACTTCTTTTTGAGTTTCTCTTAAGTCGAACCCCCTGCCTTGCTCTAGAAAGGCTGCGGGTTACATGGTGAATCACGGGAGTTCCCTCAGATAAGTCGACCCGGAGAGCGCAATGGATCGCACTCTCTGGAGAGAAGGGGTTCAGAGAGCATGGTGATCGGTTCCGAGGACGCGGTCTCGGGATGACCCAAAGCCCTATTCTCTGACAAAGACCCATTAAGGTCCTTTTTTCTCTTGACACCCCTTCTTCTCTCAAGTATTGTGTCTAGTCACTGGATGAGACAAGATCATTCATGGAGGTTCCGGAAGGCATAACCGAAGGAGGACTGACCATGTCGGAGTTGTATGGGAAAATGTCGGAGATGTTGATTTCGGGTAACATTGAGGAGATCAAGACGCTGACTCAACAGGCCCTGGATGAGGGGATCGAGGCCCGGGAGATTCTTCAGAAGGGGCTTCTTCCGGGGATGGATATCGTGGGCCAGCGGTTCAAGGCCTGTGAGATGTTTATTCCAGAGGTTCTCCGTTCTGCCAAGACCATGCACGGAGCCATGGACATCCTCAGGCCTCTGCTGTCAGAGAGCGATGCAGCCGGCTCGGGGACGGTTTTGATTGGCACGGTGGAGGGAGACCTCCATGATATTGGGAAGAATCTGGTGGGGATGATGCTTGAGGGGGCCGGGTTCAGAGTGGTGGACATGGGAACAGACGTCAAGCCCCAGGCTTTTGTGGAGGCGGCCAAGGAGCACAAGCCGCAGATCTTGGGGATGTCGGCCCTATTGACGACGACGATGCCAAAGATGGGAGAGACGGTCAATGCTCTGCGGGAGGCGGGCATTCGGGACCACATCAAGGTCATGGCCGGGGGGGCACCGGTGACGCAGGATTTTGTGGATGAGATCGGGGCCGACGCCTACGGGTCTAATGCAACGGCTGCAGTCGAACAGGCTAAAGCCCTTGTGGGGAGAACCTAGTCCATTTCCTCATAAACAGGATGACAGAACATGGTCAGCGGGGTCAAGAGAATCTACCTTGCGGGCCAGAGTCCAAGGGATTTTGAGTCTCCAATTGGGTTGCGCCTTCGCGGAGCGTTGCCCGCTCCGTCAGCGGCGAGTTATTCAGTCACTTACCCGATCACGGACCAAGAGCCTCCAAGACCGCCTCCATTTCGGCGGGGAGAGCGATGGGCTTTTCGGAGGCTCTTATCGCCGAGTCCGGGTCCTTCAGCCCATGCCCGCTAAGGGTGCAAACCACGGTATCCCCCGCTTTGAAGAAATCCTGTTGGCTGAGCCTGATCACACCCGCAACCGATGCAGCCGAAGCCGGTTCACAGAAGACCCCCTCCATGCAGGCCACGAGACGATATGCCTCTAGGATCTCCCCATCGCTGACAGAATCGATGAGCCCCCCAGACTCATCTCTCGCCGCCTCGGCGCTCTTCCAACTCGCCGGATTTCCGATGCGGATGGCGGTTGCGATCGTTTCCGGCCTCTCTACGATCTGGCCCCGGACAATGGGAGCCGCTCCTTCGGCCTGGAAACCGAGCATTCTCGGTAGCTTCGCCGCTCGACCCTTCTGATGATACTCCCGGTAACCCTTCCAATATGCTGTGATATTGCCCGCATTTCCGACGGGAAGCGCATGATAGGTAGGAGCATCCCCCAGACGGTCACAAATCTCAAAGGCAGCGGTTTTCTGGCCCTCAATCCGGTACGGGTTGAGAGAGTTGACCAGGGTCAGGGGACGATCTTGCGAAATCCGAAGAACGATCTCGAGCGCTTCATCAAAATTCCCCTCGATCTGAATCACCTTGGCCCCGTGCATCATGGTTTGAGATAGTTTGCCCAGAGCGATCTTGCCCTCAGGAATCAGGACGACGGCTTTCAGTCCCGCCCGGGCGGCGTATGCAGCTGCAGAAGCCGAGGTGTTGCCCGTAGATGCACAGATGACGGAATGGGCACCCTCCTCAAATGCTTTTGACACAGCAACGGTCATCCCCCTGTCCTTAAAGGAACCGGTTGGGTTGAGCCCCTCGCACTTGAGGAAAATCCTCACATCGGCGGGAATAAGCTTTGCCAGCCTCGGGGCCGGGATCAAGGGGGTGTTTCCTTCATGAAGGGAAACGACACAGTCTCGCCTTCTGATGGGCAAGAAATCCCAGTAATGTCTGATAACTCCCTCCCAAGTCATGGGGCCCCTCCTCAAGCGAAACGATTCTCGACCCGAATCCGCATTGTCCGATCCAGAACGATGGGAAGTTGATCGATCTCTTCCAGTGCCCGCATGACGTTTCTCCCCCTGGCTTCGTGGGTCATCATTACCACCGGAACAGCCTCTTGAATCTCTCTTCCCTTCTGAATTACGGCGGCGATACTGATGCCGTGTTTTCCAAGGATTCCCGAGATCTTGGAAAGCACACTGGGCCTGTCAACGACCGAAAAGCGCATGTACCACGGCGTCACGGCCCGGTGAACATCCTCTATCCGAATCCTCTTGATATATCGACGCCGGTGAGACAGAGGGGATACGCGGCCCGGAGACCTCAAAAGCACGTTTCGGGCGAGTTCAATGACATCGCTCACGACAGCGCTGGCTGTAGGCATCTGCCCGGCTCCCTGCCCGTAGTACATGGTGGATCCCACGATGTCTCCGGTGACAAATATCGCGTTGTCGACGCCGTTGACCATGGAGAGGGGATGCTCGAGAGGGACCAGTGTGGGATGGACCCGAGCCTCGATTTGACCGGCGTCCGTTTTGGCTATAGCCAGAAGTTTTATCTTGTAGCCGAATTCCAGGCTGAACTGGATATCGAGAGGACAAATTCCCGATATCCCTTCCGTGTAGATATTCTCAAAACATATCCGTCCGCCGTAGGCCAGGGAAATCAAAATGGCCAGCTTATGAGCGGGATCGATCCCATCGATATCCATGGAGGGATTTGCCTCAGCAAATCCTTGTTCCTGTGCTTCTCTGAGAATATCCTCGAATTGACCCCCTTCATCGGTCATCCGGCTGAGAATGTAGTTTGAGGTGCCGTTGAGAATGCCGAATATCGACTTGATTCGATTGGCCACCAACCCTTCTCGGAGGGACCGGATGATAGGGATTCCCCCTCCCACCGAAGCCTCGAAATTGATGTCTACACCATGGCGATGGGCGGCCCTAAAAATCTCATCCCCATGAACGGCCAGAAGCGCTTTATTGGCCGTAACGACATGTTTTTTCCTCTCAAAAGCCTCTAATATGAACGTTCTGGCCGGTTCATGTCCTCCCATGAGTTCCATCACGATACTGATCTCAGGGTCTTCGATCACCTCTCGTGCATTCCGGGTCAACTTGGCAGGATCGACAAAAACGCCTCGGTCTGTTTCAAGATCGAGATCGGCGATCCGTTTCAAGATCAAGGGCCTTCCGAGCCGCATGCTGATGAGCGGACCGTTTTGCTCCAGTGCTTTGACAACGCCGGCTCCGACAGTTCCGAACCCGATCAAACCAATTTGAATACCTCTCATTTTCTTCTCCGATCAGAAGGCTTTCCTGTGGAATGAGAGACTGATGCTTGGGTAAGCAACCCTATTTGTTAACACATCCATCGAGATCCTTCAATTGTGAGCACGGATTGAAATCGGCTTCGTAGATGTTCGATGTCCAGAGGACGGGTTTCCCACCCTGGAATCGCCAGACCTGCCGATCAGTTTCCTTTTGAAGAACTCTGGTTTATAATATCATCATCTGTTAAGGGAGGGGAAAAGGACGAGTGAGGAAAGAGAGATTTCAAAAGGGGTTTCCAGGCAATCCTTGCTCTGATTGTGTCCGTCATTGCCCTGATTCTGGCTGTTGTCGCTTTCGAGCGAACCGGCCGGAAGAATGAGCTGAGGCTCAGATCAAAGAGCTCCAGACAAAGATCGAAGAAATGGAGGAACAGACCGCCAAGGGCATTGACAAGGTGCGCGAGGAGACCGCCAACGCCCTTGAGAAAACGAGAAAGACGATCAAGAAGGATTGAATCCGGCAGTATGATGTCCGATTGGCGAAACGCCATCAGCCTCTTCCAGGAAGAAACTCAGCGACCTGGCCCCTGCCGATCTTTGTAAATTGGCTGTTTGACTCAGCCCTCGTCAAGGGATTGAAAACGCTTCGATTAGGGCTTCTCCCGGGAATTCTCCCCGGTGGCGTTCAGGATGGGGGTATTCCCTTATACGATCGAGCAGGGGTATTTTCTCCGATGAAGTTTGGTCAAACAGCGGAAACCCTCAGCATCGGGATGTAGGGTTCTTAGGAGGTATGTGATGAAAAACCTTTTCAAGCATATTCGGGCCAGGGCCGTGGCCGGGATTTTGCTGATTCTGCCCGTTGGGATCACCCTGTTGGTTCTTCAATTCTTCTTTAAGGCTTTAGAGGGCATATTTGCTCCACTCATTGCCAGGATCCTGAGTCATTTCTTTCAGAGGGAGGTATCAATCCCCGGCCTAGGGGTTCTGGCCTTTCTTCTTCTGATTTATGTCACCGGGATTATTGCCACCAACGTGGTGGGCAGGGGATTGGCCTACTTGACAGATCGGTTCTTCACGGTTATCCCCCTGGCCAAGAGCATTTACTCCGCGGCCAAACAGCTCACCCATGCCCTCTCTCCCGAAAGGAGAGAAAACTTTCGCCAGACGGTTTTCGTGGAATTTCCAAAAGCCGACTCCTATACGATCGGGTTTGTGACCAACGAATTTATCGATGGACAGGGGAAAGCCTTCGTCTCGGTCTTTCTTCCCACCACTCCCAATCCCACATCAGGATACATGCTCGTTGTCCCCAAGGAGAAGGCCATTCGGTCATCTCTGAGGGTTGAGGAGGCGATCAATTCCGTTATGTCTGGGGGATTTGCCCTCCCCCCCAATCTCGGGGCGACCCTGTCCCTTCCCTCTTGACCTGGAGGTTTTCCCTGATGAGCATTAAAGAACGAAAAATCGAACCGAGTTTGCCCCGACTGAGAAATCAATCCTGAGGGCGAGGGTCTTGTTCCCTCTCCCGAGATTCCAATACCAAAGGGGGTAGAGAGGGCATTTTATGGAGGCCAAGACCTTTTTGTACCTCGGCATCGCTCTGGGATTCATCGCTGGGGTCATTTTGACAGTGGTTATCATGAGGATCAGATCCCTCTTCGTTTCCAGTGAGGTCAGAAGACTTCGCCAGGAGAAAAAGGTCCTTGAAAAAAGGCTCCAGGAAAAAAACAGGCACATTGATGAAATGATGGGGCATGCCGAAAAACTCGCCCAGGACTTTGAAAGACGACGACTCGAGAAGGGGGATCATTGATATAGGGGCCAAAAGAACCTATCATGGATTTTGCAGTCATCACAACGGGGCCGAGTGAAGCTCCCCGCCCACAGGGCGGGGCATCTGTGGCAAAGCCAAGCGCAACTGCGCTCAAGCCACCCGCCGTAGCAAAGCTATGGCGAGGTAAACCCGGCTTCGCCAAGGCTTCGGAGGATCGCCTCGCCATCCCTGTCAAGCCGAAGCCTCTGGCGTAGGCTG
>CAYGBW010000007.1:0-31017 GCA_964348185.1 uncultured Thermodesulfobacteriota bacterium
GGTGAGCTTCACGATCGTGACAATTCAGGTTCTCCATAGTCTCTGTGGGTTTACATCATGGAACAGAGTAACCCGAGGTACAAACCCGGTTCTTTCCAACACGTAAGGGAACGAGCCGATGGAATCTTGGACGATCTCATCACCCTCAGGCGTGATATTCACGCACATCCAGAGATTCGATTCCAGGAAGTTCGAACAGCGAAGATAGTCGAGGAATATCTCCGTAACCTTGGCATGCAGGTGCAGACAGGCATAGCTAAAACGGGGGTCGTGGGAATTCTCACGGGAGATCTCGGGAAGGGCAAAGTTCTCGGGATTCGGTGTGAAATGGACGCTCTCTCGATTCATGAGGAAAGCGCTGTCCCCTACCGGTCCCAAAACGATGGAGTGATGCACGCATGTGGCCACGATGTCCATACCACGGTTGGAATCGGTATCGCAAAAGTACTCTCGGCCATGAGACATCAATTCCGGGGAACGGTAAAGTTCATTTTCCAGCCCTCTGAGGAGAACCCTTTTGGGGAACGATGCGGGGCACTCGCCATGATCGATGATGGCGTACTCCAAAACCCACCTCTGGATGCTGTGTTGGCCCTTCACTGCTGGCCAGATCTGAATGTCGGACAGATAGGTGTGGGAGCCGGTCCCGCTATGGCAGCTTATGTGGCCTTCAATATCAATGTGTCCGGAAAGCAGGCGCATGCAGCGTCACCACACCTTGGGAGTGACTCCATGCTCGGCGCTGCACAGACTATCACCGCCCTTTACCATATCGTCTCGAGGCGAACCGACCCGGCTGATTCATATGCCCTGGCTGTGAACGAAATCGCAGGGGGGAAAAGGCAGTCCATCGTTGGCGCCCCGGTGAGTATGGCCGGCACTGTTCGAGCGGTGACAAAGGAATCGCTGGTGTATGTCATGGATCTCATGAAGGACACGGTGGAAGGGATATCACGGATGCTGGACATTGAGATTGAACTGATCTTCGACGAAATCTCCCCCGCGGTTGTCAATGACTCCCATTTGGATCAAATCGTATCTGGCGTGGGGACCTCCATCCTTGGAAAAGAAAACGTCATCGTTCAGGGGAAATGTCCCATGACCGCCGAAGATTTCTCGTACATCACCGACAGGGTTCCCGGATACTATCTGAAACTCGGTGTCTCAAATGAAGAGAAAGGCATACGGTACCCGCTCCACAACGACCGCTTCGACGTGGATGAGCATTGTATAGCGGTCGGGGTGAGTGTGCTCACCTCAGCGGCGTTGGAATTTCTGAAAGGATGAGCAGATGAACGGGGTGAGCCCGTCAAGGATCGACCCCCTCCGTCCTCGGTTTTCACGTCGACTCGAGCAGCGCCCTCGTCTTAATCAGATCACAAGCGTGTCGTGTCCCTCCTGGAATGAATCGTAGAGGTTTCAGAGCTCTGCGCGGGCCTCGACATCCTCACCTTGCCTCTGCGCCAAGGGATATGCTCCCGTCACGGCTCGGAGCTCATGGGATTTCGCATTCTGACGACACGGGATGCGGTCGGGGGTTTCTCATGCTTTCGGCCAACTCTCTGCGTAAACGACGACCTTTGTCTGCACATCCTGAAGGCGTCCCCGCGGGATGACGCGCAACTTGGTCTTATCCCCCTCGCTGGCACTAAGGACCATTAGATTCTGGATCGGTTGCCTAGGGCTCCTGAATGATTTCTAAGCGGGCAAACCGGAGGGAGAGGGTCTTGGTTCCCACAGAGGGGAAGGAGACGATGATTTTCTGTTTCTCCTTTTCCCCCTCGCGGTACTGGATGATGCCCTCACCGAACAGGGGATGCCTGACCCGTTGTCCGACTCGGATGGAGGGGATTTCGTCGACTTCTTCGAGGGGAGTCTCGTACGTTGGCTCGTTAAACCATGGGGAGAGGTGATCGCTGCGGTGAGGGCCCCGGAGGTGGGGCGACACCTCCTTAAGAACCAATTCTTCTGGAATTTCCGAAAGAAAACGCGACGGCATGGGGACCCTCTGGGCACCGAAGATGGATCGCTCCTCGGCATGGATCAGGTAGAGCTTTTTCTTGGCTCGGGTCATGCCCACATAGCAGAGGCGCCTCTCTTCCTCCATTTCCTCAAGATCTTCACCCCTGCGGTGATGGGGGAAGAGCCCCTCTTCCATTCCCGTGAGGAAGGCCACAGGAAACTCCAGGCCCTTAGCGCAGTGGAGGGTCATCAGGGAGACGCGATTCCACCGATCATGGTAGTTGTCCACATCGCTCACCAGAGCGATCCCATCCAAAAACCCTTCCAGCGTTCGATCATCGCTGGCAGGACTCTCTTGGTATTCCGTTATTACGGTGATGAGCTCTTCAACGTTCTCAATACGGGAAATCGCTTCTTCGGTCGCCTCTTCCCGCAGATGCTCGAGATAGCGTGTCTTTTCGAGCACCTCCAGAGCGAGCTCTCGGGGGGTCAGGGAGCAACCCCGGAGGTCTTCCATCATCTGAAGGAAGGCCCCGAGCCGCTTTCTCATGGCAGGGGGGAAATCCCTTTCGTCGATGAGAACCTTGAGGCCCTCATAAAGGGGGAGATTCCGCTCCATGCTCGCTTTCTCCAACTGCTCCAGTGTTCGGGTCCCAATACCCCGGGCGGGCGTGTTAATGATTCTCTTAAGACTGACTGAGTCCGCTGGATTGGTGATCACCCGGAGATAGGCGAGAACATCCTTGATCTCCTTCCGCTCATAGAACCGAAGGGCTCCCACGATCGCGTAGGGAATGGCGCTCTTGATCAGCTCTTCCTCTAAGGCCCTCGATTGAGCATTCGTCCGGTAGAAGACCGCAAAATCCCGGTAGCTTCCGGCTACCTGTTTCCTGATCTGATCAACCACATACAGGGCCTCATCATGTTCGTCTTCGGCATGATACACCACGACCGGCTCACCCGTTGGGTTCTCCGTCCAGAGGAGTTTTTCCGCTCGGTTGAAGTTGTGGCTGACCACACCGCTTGCCGCCTTGAGGATCGTCTGGGTCGATCGGTAGTTCTGCTCGAGTTTGATGACCTGGGATCCGGGGAAGTCTTTCTCGAAGTTCAATATGTTCGTGATGTCGGCACCGCGCCATCGGTAAATGGACTGATCGTCATCCCCCACAACACAGATGTTCCCATGGGTTTCAACCAGAAGCTTGACCAGTTCATATTGGATGGGGTTGGTGTCTTGAAACTCATCAACCATCACGTAGCGCAGCAAGTGCCGATAGGTCTTCAACACCTCTGGAAAGCGGCGAAAGAGAAGAATTGTCAATCGGAGGAGGTCTCCGAAGTCGAGGGCGTTGTTCCTTCTCAACGTTTGCTGATAGGTTGTATATATGGTGGCTACCCGCTTGTGAAATAGATCGAAGGGGGGAGCGACGTACTCTTCCTCAGAGATCCCCTCGTTCTTGGCCCGATTGATCTCGGCTCGAATTCGATTGGGGTGAAAAATCCGGGGATCGATCTCGAGATCCTTCATGATGTCTTTGATGAGGCGCTGCTGGTCCTGCTCGTCATAAATTGCGAAGGGGTTTCGATACCCCAGCAGATGAACGTGCTGTCGAAGGATACGAACGCCGGCAGCGTGAAACGTGCTGAGCCAGACCCCCTGCCCCCGCTTGCCGAGAAGGTCGATAACCCGCTCCTTCATTTCACTGGCGGCTTTGTTGGTAAAGGTAACTCCCATAATGTTCCACGGCGGGACGTTCATCCCATGAATGAGATAGGCCACCCGGTAGGTTAACACCCGGGTTTTCCCGCTACCGGCTCCGGCGAAAATCAGCAGGGGACCCTCTGTCCTGAGGACCGCCTCCCTCTGGATGGGGCTAAGGTCTTCCAGAAACCGTAATCCCTTCACGTCTTTTCTAAACCCCTTTGCAGAATCGTATTGTTGTATGCAACGGTCACGTCAGTCCTCCGGAGCATCCCCACGATTTTCCTGGGGTTGTCTTTATCAACCACGGGAAGTTCACCGATATCTCTGCTCTCGAACCTCCCCATGGCATCGTACAGATTCTGATCGGACGTCAGGGTGATCACCCCCTCAGTCATGATGTCCCTGGCAATGACCAAGTCCATCAAGGTGTCCTCGAGAAGGACATGTCGGATGTCCCGGAGGGAAACGATCCCCACCAATTGCTCCTTGCTGTTCAGGACCGGGAAATAGGAATACGTGCTCTCCTTGATGAGAGTCAGGAGGCTGTTGAGGGGGAGATTTTCCGAGATGGGTACCACATTCCTCATCATGAAATCCTTTACTAGCAAGGATTTCAAGATACTGACCTCTTTCCCCGCCCTGACGTTGATTCCCCTCCGAATCAATTTCATGGTGTAGATCGATTCCCTTTTCAATTGACTCGCCGTGAGGGTGCTGACGATGCAGGTCATCATGAGGGGCAGGATGATCCGGTAGTCGTCGGTCAACTCAAAGAGGATCAATATGGAGGTAATCGGAGCGTGAGTCGCTCCCGCCACGATAGCCCCCATGCCGACCAGGCTGTAGGCGCCTGAGGAAGCCGTGACAGAGGGGAAAAAGTGATGGACCATATGGCCATAGATTCCTCCCATCATGGCTCCGATGAAGAGCGATGGGGCAAAAACGCCTCCAGAACCTCCAGACCCGATGGTTAGCGAGGTGGCGAAGATCTTGACAAAAACGAGGACTAAGAGGAGAAACCACGGCAGCTTTCCCAAAAGGGCCTCGGTAATCGATTCGTATCCAACGCCCAGTATCTGGGGAAAATAGAGGGAAAGGAGCCCAATCGTCAATCCCCCAAGGGCGGGTTTCAGGAATTCCGGAACCTTGAGTCCCGCCCACAGGTCCTCGGCCTTATAGAGAGATTTGATGAAAAGCAGGGAAACAAAACCACCCAAAAAACCCATGACGAGGTAAGCAGGGATCTCCCAGATGCTGACCAGGTCATACTTGGGGATGCTGATAAAGGCGGGGAAATCTCCGAGAAAGGCCCTGGAGATGACGGTTGCCATGACTGATGCAAGGACGATTGGGCCGAAGGTCCCGATCTGGAATTCGCCCAGGATGACTTCCAGGGCGAAAATGGCCCCGGCAATCGGGGCGTTAAAGGTGGCAGCGATCCCCGCTGCGGCACCGCATCCCACCAAGTTGCGCATGCGATTGCCTGAAACTCTAAGAATCTGTCCAAGGCTCGAGCCGATGGCTGAACCGATCTGGACGATGGGCCCCTCCCTCCCGACAGATCCCCCAGAGCCGATCGAGATGGCCGAGGCGAGGGTTTTGACAATCACCACGCGCTTTCGGATGAGTCCACTTCTCAGGGCTACCGCTTCCATTACCTCAGGGACCCCATGACCTTTAGCCTCCCGGGCGAAGAAAAAGATCAAGGGTCCAACGACCGCTCCACCGATGGCGGGGATGAGAAGCTTCCCATACCACGGGACGGAAAGCACGGCGGCAAGCAAATCTGAGCCTGATCCATAACCGATACTCTGGATGGCCTGAATCAGAGATCTAAACCCGATCGCACCAAATCCACCCAGAAATCCGATGAGAATGGCTAGAATGGTCGTGACGGTGTACTCGCTTTCCCTGATGGAACGAATAGCCTTTGGCACGGCTGACCCGATGGCGAATCGATTCGGCATTTACCCTGTCGCCTTTCAATCCTTTATTCGACCCTGATGCGCTTTGCTAGGTTTCTGGGCTGATCCATATCGTTTCCCTTGAAGCCAGCCAAATCATGGGCCAGAAGTTGAAGGGGGATGGTCAAGAGAATGGGACCCAAAAGGGGCGTGGTTTTGGACCTCTTGGGCGTCAAGAAGGCCTGTCCCTTCAGCCCGGTAAAGGGCCACAAGTCGCATCTCCAATATCCGCCAGATGATTGGCCTTTGAGCCCCTGCCCATTACCGATTTTTGATCTCGACAAAACTTCCGATCTTCGCGTCTTCTAGAACCCGGCTTTGCGGTCTGAGTCGGGAAAAAGGACCGATGGTAGCGCCCTCTGCAATCCGGCTTTGTTCGACCACCGAGAAAGCCTTGATCGTGACGTCATCCTCAATCTCGGAACCGACGATGAGACAGTTTGGTCCGATGACGCACCGGCTGCCAATGACGGTTCTTCCCTGGATAACGGTATTGGCGTGAATCACCGTGTCCTGTCCCAGGATCGTATCGCCTTCGACAGAGGTTGTACCGGGGTCGACGATTGTCACCCCATCCAGCATCCACCTCTGGAGATATCTCTGGCGAAGAATCTCATGGCTCCGGGCCAGATCGACCCGGGTGTTTATCCCAAGGAACTGGTCCGGGTCAGACGCCTGAAACGCGCTTATTTCTGTCCCTTCTTGGCACCCGACCTCAACAATGTCGGTCAGATAGTACTCCCCCTGCCGGTTATCAGGCTTTACCCTTTTCAGAGCACTGAAGAGAAAGGGAGCTTCGACACAGTAGATGCCCGCGTTAATCTCGTCGATTCCCCGTTCAAGAGGAGAGGCATCGTTCTCTTCCACGATCCGTTCCACCTGTTCCCCCTCCCGTCGGACCACCCTTCCGTATCCTGTGGGATCGGGCAATCGGGTGGTGGTAATCGTGAGGGTGGACCCTTTCTGACGGTGAAAGGCAACGAGTTCCGTGAGGGTTTCATCCTGGACCAGGGGGACATCCCCGTAGAGAATCAGGATGGTCCCATCATAGCCGCGAAACACGTCCTCGGTGCACATGACCGCATGGCCGCTCCCCAGCTGAGGGTGCTGAGAAACAAAGACCAGCCGGTTTTCCGAGAAGGCCTCCTGGACACGGTCGCCCTGATAGCCAACGACAACAACGGTTTTTTCAGCCCTCAGCGCGTTCAGGGAAACCTCGATGGGGTAGCTCAACATGGGCTTTCCCATGATGGGATGGAGTACCTTGACCAGGCTCGATTTCATCCGCGTTCCCTTACCCGCGGAAAGAATGATTGTTGCCAGTCTTTTCATGGTTTCAGCCGCACCATTTGATTCTTTGAATTGGGCGCCATTATACTACGGCGGCCCGGGCAGTTCAAGGCAGGAACGCCTGGATCATGGGGAGAGGCAGACTCTGAGATGGCCATTTGATCCAGGTTTGGCTGTCGCCTGAGGTCGATTCATCAAGAGGAGGATCTGAACCGGATGGCTTCGGAGTCATGAAAAGCGGTCTTATATCCTCGTAAGATTCTATCCTTTTTTGGCTTTTTACCTTCGTTCGCGTCAAAATTTTGACTTTTCTCCCCCGATTAGGCAGAGTAAGACGGTGAACCTTCTTTTCATCTGCCCTGCCCTCACCTCTGGGCCGCCGTGAAAAAGCCCGGTTCATCCCCGGGGTGGCGAGAACGAAATCCGGAGATTTCTACTTTTTTCAGGGGCCTTGCCTGATCTTCGCGCTGTTTCTGGATTGGCCGTCTTTTCCAAGTTTTATTTCCACAAAAGAGCGGACTCCGAACGAGCAATTTGGCATTCCCATTGCACAGAATTCCATCCAAACCCCTGCAAGGAGGTTTGGCATGGCAGAGATCATGACGGTCAAAGAGTTAGCCAAGTACCTCAAAATGAAGGAGGTGACGATCTATCGATGCGCTCAGGAGGGTAGGCTGCCTGGGATCAAAATCAGAGGGCAGTGGCGGTTTGATAAAGACAAAATCGACCAGATGATCAACCAGAGCGTTACCCTGTCCAGTTGATCGCTGCCATCCTCAGACTCACGGCCATTCTGTTCTGGAGAAAAGGAGAAAATCCCCGGCATGGACAAAAGGCCAGGGAGATCGCTGTTTTTTAAAGGCGTCCCGAATTGAGGGCCTGTTTTCTCCAGCCCACCCTCTTTACATCTCTGCCCCGGAAAAAAGGGAACAATCCCGAAACGCCCAGGGGTGGATTCAAGAACAGGGAGGAAGGAGTGGATCCATAACTCCCTGAATCCCTTCAAACTTCCCTACATCCCTGCCCTGGAATGATCCCTGTTGAACCCTAGAAGACCTCCTTTCCCGTGGTCGTGGTGAGTAGTTTTCCATGTTTCACGCCTTTGGTACCGATGAGTTTTTCGGCGACATGTCTAACATCGTTCCCCTTTCCCCGGACAATCAGGACCTCTAGGCAGTGGTGCTCATCGAGATGAACGTGGAGAGAGGAGATGACTCTGTCGTGAAATTGGTGTTGAAAGTCGATCAGTCTTTCGCTGAGTTCACGAATCTCATGGTCATAAACCAGGGTAATCGTTCCGACGACCTCCTTTTCTTCCTCTTTCCAGGTTTCATCGACCAGTCGATCACGGATCAGATCGCGGATCGCTTCGGAGCGATTGGAATAACCCTTTTCGGCAATCAACCGATCGAATCTGTTGAGCAGTCGACTGTCCATCGAAATCCCAAATCGGACCAACTGTGACATACCCATCTCCTTGTACAAGAGTCAGTTTTGGGGACCATCCCATCCTGTCAACGCTACAGGGTAAGGGATATCATCATCTCACTCGCCTTCGCCAGGATGCCCCGTGGGGAAGCACGGGGAGGATCCGCCTACGCCACAGGCTTCGGCGGACAGGTCAGTATACGCCAGAGGCTTCGGCTTGCCAGGGATGGCGAGGCGACCCTCCGAAGCCTTAGCGAAGGGGGGTGCTCGCTTCGGCGCAGTTGCGCCTAGCTTAGCCACAGATGCCCCGCCCTGTGGGCGGGGATCTTCACTCTACCCCGTAGTTATTTGCCATGGTGTTAAGGTGGTTTCTCTCACGGGGAGGCGATCTTGTCAAGGCAATGATCCAAACCTGTAACTGCCCCGCAACGTCGGCTGTCAGGGGTCAGTTGTACCGTCCATTCCAATCATGAGATGGGGCATAAAGGACTGTGAGCCTCCTCTTGCTATCCTCCTGAATTCGCAAGTGGATATCTGAGCCACGAATGACGGACAACACGTGAGGGGCTCCAATTTGCTTACGGACACCGTTTAGAGACATCCTCACAAATTCAGTATGGAATGTTGCCATGATATTGAGTTAGTATATTAGGGGAATGACTGACCGGCAAAAGTTTGGAGGTTGACACAGAGTCGGGGAAAAAGCCACTCGGAGGGTTGGGCTGTTTGATCTGAGAAGATTATCGGTTCTATCATGGTGATTCCGTACCCCCCATGCCCGTGTTACACCCTGCTTTATGATAACGGCGCTTTTCATCAGGGGTCGTTGATTGAAGCGGGGTTGCGTAACCCGCTCGGAGAAAGAGGGGAGAGCAGTGAGTGGATACATTAGAAAACCAAGATCAAGAAAAGCACGAAAGGTGAAACGGTTCTGCCTCAAATGTGATCGGCCGTTTATCGCAGAAGGTCGGTTCAACAGACTATGCTCCAAATGTTCAAAGGCCAACGCAGATTACCATCAAACGAATATCGTGGCTTTCCCGTGATCGAAAAATCTTCAAGTCACTCCCCTAAGCCGGGATCAATAATTCCCAGATCTTTGGTAAGGATTCAGGGAGCCTCGCTTTCGTCCTCGGGGCCCCCCACCATCGGGTGTTGAAGGATTTGGAGCCCCTCCCGTCCGATGGCGGTTTCTCTATGCTCGACGCTCTCTTGTCCCCCAAAAATCGTTCTCTGTTTTCTTCTCGAATCCACACCCCTGAGTTGAGAGAAAAACCGACCGGTCTGTTCACTGAAGAGAAACGCCCCGTCTGGAACGGAAACCCGGAGACCGCAATAGACTTGACATAGCCCGATGAGCAGCCTATTATTGACATTGAATCTCAATAATAATGGTTCTGGTATGGACGAAATTCAAAGATTTCGGGAATTCATTCAACAGAAGGGGCTCCGGAACACACCGGAGAGGCAGATAATCATCGAAGAGATTTTTTCGATCCATGATCACTTCGATGTGGATGGGCTCTTTCTCCGTCTGAGAAACAAGAACAAGATTGTTTCCAAGGCCTCAATTTACAGAACCATTCCTCTCCTCATCGAAAGTGAACTGATCAAGGAGGTCTATTTCGAGGGGGGACACCTCCATTACGAACACATCTATGGTCATCACCATCACTGCCATCTCCGATGCATCTGCTGCGGGAGGATCTTTGAGTTTGCCGATGATGAAATCGTGAGAATCCAGAATCGGATTGGGAAAGAGCACGAGTTCGTCATAACGTCTCATCGATTTGAACTATTGGGGTACTGCCCTCGGTGCGCTCCAGGACGGGGAGGCTTGAGGGTGTGAAGGCCCTCTGGTAGGAGCCGGGTGAAAGATTCAGAGGAATTTGCAAAACTCGGCTAACAGATGGCTGATAAGCGTTTCCAGAGTACGAAACTCGCCATAGGGGAAGGACCAACCGTCGGATTCCGAGATGGGAGGGCCGAGGAACGGCAGATAGGGGCGAAATCGGGGAACGATCATGCTTGTAAAGGATCACAGGGATATCTACAGGCAATTCAAGGTCATCTTCGAGCGTGAGGGGGTCGACCGAATCGATGAGCGACTGGCCATTCTGGAGACTTTTCTCAGCACAGAAAACCACATGACCGCAGCTGACCTCACCGGGATCCTCAAAGAAGAGGGCTTCGCCTTTTCCGAAGACTTTGTTGTTGAAAATCTGAAACTCTTCTCTCGATTCGGTTTTGCCCAGGAGGAGAAATTCACCGACCAGGTACCCCGCTACGAGCATCGTCATTTGGGCAAACACCATGACCATTTGATCTGCGTCCGATGCGGGACCATCTTGGAATTCTATAACCCGGAAATAGAGACTCTCCAAAGGAACGTGGCGCAGCAAATGGGATTTCATGACCTTCAGCACAAAATGGAAATCTATGGGCTCTGCGATAACTGTCTCCAGGTGAGGGAGTCCCCGATTCCCCTGAGCATGGCTTCACCAGGGGAGAGGGTCCGGGTTGTGGACTTCATTGGGGGAAGATGGGCGGAGCGACGCTTGACGAGCATGGGGTTATATCGGGGCGCCGAGGTCGAGGTGATCAAAAGCAGGGGGCCAGGGCCTTTGATTGTGGCTTCACGGGAAACACGGATCGCTCTTGGGTATGGCATGGCCACTCATATCTTGGTTTCAATGGCCCAAAGGACTGAGAAAGGGTGATTTGTGGCTGTTCGAAAACTCAGCGAGTTGAAAACGGGTGAGAAAGGCATAATCCAACGGATAAGCGGAACGGGCCGGTTCAGACAGAGACTCATGGAGATGGGTTTTGTCCCAGGAGCGGAGATTCGCGTGGAAAGATTTGCGCCCCTTCGGAATCCCATTGAGTATGTGCTCAAGGGTTACCATGTCAGCCTGAGACGGGATGAGGCCGAAAAGGTGATTGTGCAGCAACCAGAAGGGGAGACAAGAGGCGATTAATGGCCAAACGCATCACGATCGCGATTGCGGGCAACCCGAATTCCGGAAAGACGACGATCTTTAACAACCTAACCGGGGCTCGCCAAAGAGTGGGAAACTGGGCCGGCGTTACCGTGGAGAAAAAAGAAGGGGTGGCGACATACAATGGCTACACGATTCAGGTGGTCGATCTTCCAGGAACTTACAGCCTGACCGCATATTCCCTAGAAGAGATTATTGCACGGAACTATGTCATCGAGCAGAAGCCCGACCTCGTCGTGGACGTGATTGATGCGTCCAACCTCGAGCGCAATCTCTACCTGGCGACCCAGTTGATCGATCTAGGCGTAAAACTGGTCTTTGCCCTGAACATGATGGATGTCGCCCAGTCCAGAGGGCTCGTCATCGATCATGAAAAGCTCTCCCTTCTCATGGGGGTTCCCTTTGTCCCCACGGTGGGGAGCAAGAACCAGGGGACCAGAGACCTGTTGAACACGGTTAGCCAGGTGGCCGAGGATAGAGAATCGGTTTCGCGGCACATTCATATCGATTATGGCCTGGAGTTGGAGCGGGAAATCGAGAAATTTGAGAGACTGTTCCTTACCAGCCTATCATTTCCAGATGAGCATCAGTCCCGCTGGATGGGAATCAAGCTGCTGGAAAACGATGAAGAGGTTATCAAACAGGTCGAAAACACCCCGCTGAAGGAGGAGGTTCTGGACCAACTTGGGAAAAGCAAGGCCCATCTCTGTAAGATTCTGGGGGAGGATTCTGAAACCCTGATGGCCGACCGCCGCTATGGCTTCATCCGGGGTGCCCTCAAGGAGACCCTTCGTCAGACCCGGAGAGACAGACGCTACCTTTCCGACCAGGTTGACACGGTGTTGACGAACCGCCTTCTCGGTTTTCCGATCTTTATCTTTTTTATCTGGGCGATGTTCCAGCTCACCTTCAGTGTGGGGCAGTACCCCATGGATTGGATTGATGAGGGCGTGGGCCTCTTGAGCCGGTTCATTGGGGATCAGATGAAAGAGGGTCTACTCAGGGATCTCATTGTCGCTGGCGTCATTCGGGGCGTGGGAGGGGTGGCTGTTTTTCTGCCCAACATCTTTATCCTCTTCTTCTGTATCGCCCTTTTTGAGGACACAGGCTACATGGCCAGGGCCGCCTTCATTATGGATAAAGTGATGCATACCCTGGGCCTCCACGGAAAGTCTTTTATCCCCATGATCATGGGGTTTGGCTGCAACGTGCCAGCCATCATGGCAACGCGAGTCCTGGAGAGCAGAAGGGATAGGATACTCACCATTTTGATCAATCCTCTGATCAGCTGCAGTGCCAGACTCCCTGTCTATGTGCTCATCGCTGGCGCCCTTTTTGGGGCGTATGCGGGAAACGTGATTTTTTCTCTCTACATCGTCGGAATCGCATTGGCCATCCTGATGGGTCAGCTCTTCAAGCGAACCCTCTTCAGGGGGGAAATCGCTCCTTTTGTGATGGAACTTCCCCCGTACCGCATGCCCACATTGAAAGGAACCCTCATCCACATGTGGGAGAGAGGGTCGATTTTTGTCAAGAAGATGGGGGGTGTGATTCTTGTGGGATCCATATTGGTTTGGGCCCTCAGTTCCTTCCCCCAAACCGTGAACTATTCCAGAGATTACGACGAGGAAGAGCGTAAAGTGAAAGCGCAGTATGCAATCGAAAGAACAAATCTCATCCAAAAGGGGCAGGCAGAAAAGGCCAACCTTCTGACAGAAGGGATGAATCGGAAAATTGCCGAGCTGGAGGCCTTTCGAAAGGACGAATTTCAGGAAAACAGTCTTCTCGGAAGGCTGGGTAAGGTGATTGCCCCGATCCTTCGTCCCGTCGGTTTTGACTGGAAGGGTGGAGTGGCCCTGCTGACTGGCTTTGTCGCGAAAGAGATCGTGGTCAGCACCTTTGGAATTCTCTTTCACGTTGGGGAAGGGGAGGGGGAGGAGAGCGAGAGCCTCCGCACCGCCATTCGGAAGACCATGACGCCTTTAGTTGGCTACGGGTTCATGGTCTTTGTCCTGGTCTACACCCCGTGCTTGGCGACCGTGGCTGCCATCCGGCGGGAGACGGGGTCATGGAGATGGACGGCTTTCTCCATCGGGTACAGCCTCACCCTTGCATGGATTCTGGCTTTTATCATCTACCAGGGTGGAAGTCTTCTGGGCCTCGGATAGGGGGAAGGAAGTCAAGACCGTCTGGTTTTGAGGGGAATATGATTCAGAATATTATCATTGGTGTGATACTCGGTGGGGCCCTGTTTTTTGCGGTGCGCTATTTCCGGAGGATCTTTTCCGGTAAGGGGTCGTGCTGTTCCGCTAGCAGTGTGAACTGCCCGATGAAAGACAGAGGATCGGATCGCTCGTAACTGCCCCAGCAGCCGAAGGGCCGCCGAAACCCTTTTCCCTATCTCTCAAAGCATTCCTGATGGAGCCGTGTCGGTTTTCGGTGGCCCGGTGTGGCGGACCGTTCAAATGATCGGATAGGGAGAGGGGTCGCTTGCGTCTCTTTACTCCACCTTCTTGGATTCACAGATCAACGGACCAGGAACAAGGGGTAACAGACAAGTGATCAGGGACGGTTTCATGGGGTCGACACCTGGAGTGTATCTCTCAGGGTTTTAAGAGACAGGTTGCCTCCGCTCATGATAAGGGCGACCTTCTTTCCGGAGATCCGTTCCCTCAGTTTCAATGCAGCGGCTATGGGGGCGGCACCCGCGCCCTCGGCAAGGTTGTGCGTCTTTTCGAGGGCGATGACGATGGCCTGACGGAGTTCGTCCTCACTGACCAGAATGAAATCATCGAGCCCCCGGTCTGGGTCTTGAAGGATCCGCTGGGGAAGGTCAAAGGGCGTCCGCGTGGCGAGCCCTTCGGCAAAGGTCTCCATGTGAGAATCAACTCGCCGTCTCTCTTTCCACGAGAGATAGGCTGAGGGCGCCTTTTCCGCCTGTACGCCGATGACACGGATTTGAGGGTCAACGGATTTGGCGACGATGCAGCAGCCAGAAGCGCCGCTCCCGCCCCCGATGGGAACCACGATCGTTTCGATGCGGGGCTGGTCTTCCACAATCTCAAGGGCATAGGTTCCCACCCCCGCGATGAGGAGGGGCTCGTCCCCAGAGTGGATGTATCGAAATCCCTCTTTCCTGGCCAGATCCTCCGCGTGCTCCCTCGCCGCGTCAAAGTCGTTGCCATGAAAAACGATCTCTCCTCCCAGATGTTGAATGGCCTCCACCTTCACCGGATTGGCCTCTTGAGGAACGCAGATCGTTGCCTTGACGCCAAAGCGCCTCGCCCCATAGGCAACCGATTGGCCATGGTTTCCTGTGGAGGCTGCGATAACGCCGCGGCGCCTCTCATCCTCGGAGAGTTGGGAGATGAGATTGATTCCGCCCCTTACTTTAAAAGCGCCCACAGGCAGGTGGTTTTCGTGTTTAACATAGGCCTCGCATCCCAGGATCTCGCTCAGGGCGGGGTAGTGGATGAGGGGCGTACGGGCCAGATACTGACTGACAATTCGGCGAGCCAGAAACACATCTCTGAGTGTGGGGGGAATGAGCATGATGATGGACCCCTCTTTTTTTCCTTTCCCGCATTATAGGGAAAACAGACCTCTCCATCAATAAGAACATGCGGGGTCTTACGAGAAACCATAACAGAATTGACTAATCTTCAGAATTCAACCATTATTGAGGACAGAGAACCAAGTCTCTCCAGGATGCGCTGAGTCGGAGGACGACTCGCATGGGGAAAGAGATTCCCTGGGGGAGAAGGAATGCCCCGGTCCCATCGACCCGATCATTTTTTGAGATAGATCTTGATTCTGCTCAAAGACCGTTTTGACCTGTTCGGGTACCCTGATATCGAGAGAATGTTGAACCAAAGGGAAGGGGGAGGGAGAATGAACTGGTTGGTTTATCTTCATGTCCTTTCGATTGTCATTTGGATTGGTGGGGTGGTTTTTGTGACGGCTATTGTCTTTCCGACCTTGGGAGGCATGGAAGACTCGATGGCCAAGGTGAGCTTTTTTATGGGGTTTGAGCGGAGGTTCCAGTCCCTGGCAAAGATCTGTGTGATCATTGCGGGGGGGAGCGGGATTCTCATGTTTTGGCAAAGGGGGGCCTTCTCCTTTCTCACGGCTGAGGAGGCCGTTCTCCTTGGCTACAAATTCTTTGTGTGGCTGGTTTTTGCGGTTCTTCTTTTTGGAGCCGAACAACGCCTCATGGGGCTCCTCGTATCCCAGCAGGCGGCTCCAGAAAGGGCCTTCCGACGATTGGCTATTTTCCACTGGGTCGTTCTGATCTTCAGCCTCATCGCCATTGTGGCTGGCCTCAAATTCGTGAGAGGATAAGTCGTTTCGGTGTCTCGAACAGGTGGGTCCCTCGTCTCCCCTGGCACCCCATGGCTTGATTGCGAAATGGGTGCCCCGAGTCATCGGAATGGGCCATACGCTCGGCCACTCAAAGGGAGAGTCGAAGGGGCAACATATCTACACTCCCGTACAGATTTCTAAAAGGTATACTGTAGACCAAGAATCCAACGATAGTCCAGCACAGAACGAAATTCCGTGTCCTCTGATCCAAAACTCTGTCTACCGATCAAGAAGAGCTGGGCGTGATCCCCAATGTCATATTCCAGAATGGGGATGAATTGGCTGGAATTGTCATCCAGGTTGTAGGTGTAGCGAAGGATTACATCGAGTACGTCCCATATTTGGGTGTGTTGATATTGAATCATGAGATAGTGCCTCCGAAGAAGCCTTAGGCGAGGATCCAGAGTCTGGAGCAAGACGGATCGGGACAGAGTCTCAGTGGGGTCTGGAACAGAGAATGCTACGGAAGCTCGACGATTTGAACATCTTCCCAGAAGAGGATCCTCCCACCAGCTTCTGTCTGGGAGAAACAGGTACCGGTTTTCTCAAATCCGGCTTTGTGAACCACATATTATGGCTGACCATCAACAGTTTCTGGCCTTTGACCTTAGGAGGGGAATTCAAAATCGCGAGAAAATCATAGCCCCGCGCCTTCACGTTAACCTTTCTCTCTTGGATCCGGTCGTTCTCGATCGAATGAATGAATACCATCCATGTCACTCCATCCAGGTTGCCCCTTGCCTCATCCGCACGATGGAGGATCTCTTTGGGGGTCAGGTCACCCCAGAGGCAAGGCGCTCCCATCAAATTGATGAGCAATGCTGACGCCACAGAGAACAATTTGAGCTTCATTGCGTTCTTCTCCATCAAAAGCCTGGAAGGCTGCCTGACGCCCCTACCGGATTTAGGCCTAAACATGTCCTAACGCATCGACCACATTTTGACGAGCCGCGCGTCTGGCAGGAATGAGGGAAGCGATCATACATAGGATCAGCAAAAAGAGAAAACTGTACATGACGTATTCGGGTAGAAACTCGATTCTTATAGGAACACGTAGCGATATTCGCGGAGGGACCCAGGTGGGTTTAAGAAGATTCACCCCTGCGCTGCCCAAAGGCGGCTCTCAGCTGATCACGAAACGGCTCAGTATATTCAGGCTCATCCAGCAACACAGAGATGCCATCAGCTCGGGAGGTATGCCCACACAATGGATCAGCTTGAGGCCTGGGTTGAGCGGGCAACGGACCGCGGACTCATGGAAATCACTGTCTGGTTCTGTGTAGGAATGCAAGATCAGACGGTCGAGTCCGTCTGGCAGACCCTGGGCCATTGCGAGAAGCTTCTCAAGAGATTCCGGGGAAAGCGAGTGATACCGATCAGAGGAGCGGGCATATGAGCTCGAACGAATTGGGCATGAAATCATGCGGAGGAACCAGGAAGTCCTTTTTTCCGGGGTACAGAGTCAGATATTCCCCGTTTATCGTGAGATCGGCTATCGCTGGTTCGATGAGATCCCCGTTGATCTCTGTCATGCACTGACTTCCTCCTTTTTCCGTGGCACCAGACGGTTCCATCCCGGGGCAGGCCAGAAGACGGAGAATCAGCCGGAGGGGTTTGAGGGGGACCGGGGAGGAAGGGTAATAGAGGAGAGGACAAAGTTTCCAATGATGCGACAGCCGACCTCAAAGGAGCATCCGACTGGGTAGTGATTCCCAGCGCTCTTAAGGAGGCTCCCCCCAAAACTCTGTCGACCCTCATTCCAGCGTAGTTCTGCATCAAGATAGTTGAGATAGATCTGCTGAATCGGGAAGAAGGCCTTAAAGCCAGCCTCTTTGGCAGAAAAAACCATCCTGAACCTTATATCCCGATTATTCTGGCTTTTGAAGATCCAATCCATCTCTGACGGGTGGCAGACCCGGGTCGATATTCGAAGGTTCACAGGTTCGTCCATACGCTCCAAGTCGACCCCTATCCCGTCGGCTATGGTTTTCCTGACAACGGCGGCGATGGCGATATCGCCCTTGTGGCTGATGGAGCCGACAATGCCGTCCTGCCAGAGGGGCTCACGGTGTTTGCCCCTCAAAACGGGTTCCGGGTGGATCCCCAGGGCCTTGATCGCTCGGAATGCGGCCAATCGACCGAGCAGGAACTCCGTTCGTCTTTTTTTTATCGCTCTCGGGCTCAACAGTTTCAACTCTTCGGGATGGGCTGAATAACGATTCAAATCTCCTGTGGAAACGCAGGAAAAACTGACGACGGAATGGAAGGGTGAAGTGATTTTCAAGGACTGTCGCTCCACAAAAGCATAAGGGTAAAACCAAAGCACAGAACGCTCAGGTGGCACTCGAAGGAGACCCGCTATGCTTAATAGTCTCCTGTCGAATTCCGACGGATTCAATATAAACACAAAAAGGCAAATTCTCAAGCGGCTTTTGGCAGCGGCGCGAGGGGATTTCTGCGTATCTGGAGCCGATTTGACTGAACATCCCATTTCATTTAGAGTATGATCCCGTAGAAATTTGGGCAGTTACAGGAGCAAGGGGATTGACCCGGTAAACCCGGTAAGAGGATAATATGGAATTCATCGTGCCCGAGATCCTCGAAAATCGTGCGAGGGACTATCCGGACAAGGCGGCTGTGGTTATGGGCTCGGAAAGCATCACGTACCGAGAGCTCGACGAACCGGGGTGGATGGATTTTCGGTGGGGAAAAGGGAAGACAAGAAGAGGTCATCGATTCGTTGGGATGGGTCCATGAGGTGGTCGTCTATGGGGTTCAGGATGAACGCTATGGGGAGAGAATCAAGGCGAAAATCGTGGCCTCGGATCGTCGGGTCAACGAACGTGACGTCATCCAATTCTGCCGGAGACACCTCGAGAGATACAAGGTACCTCAGCTGGTCGAGTTCTGTTCATCCCTGCCAAGAACGGAGGCGGGGGAGATCGACCGTCGAGTGTTGCACTAGATTCGAGTTGCGATATGACAATGATAATCGATGTTCACACCCACATCGTGGCCGAAGAATGGCTTCCGGAATCGTGGTGGCGGTCCCAGGCCGATTTTCTTCTTCAGACAGCCGGCCCCTTCGGTTTTCACTCCTACGATGACATTCGTCGCAAAAGATTCTATAGGTTCTGGGACCCTGAAGCCGAAAAACTCGTTGCTGCCATGGACGAGGCGGGCATCCGCCAGAGCGTTATTCTTCCCCTTGACTTCGGCCTGGCACTGGGAGAGGCTTTATCAATGGTCTTGATTACCAAGAGCGTTATGATGTCGTTGCCACGGGCGGCATGGTCCTTCAGGCAGAGAGCGCGATGGAGCTGGCGATCCGATTTATTGATCGAGGAACACCTTGTGGTCATGGGGGGAGTCAATGTGACCACCTTTCCTGATGACTATTAGAGAGAGGGGATCAGCATCCTCATCGGTGAAGGAGAACACCTATTTCCACGTTTCTTGGATGATCTAAAGAGGGGCGAGCCGAAAGCCTTATATGACGGTATTGGCGGGAGGAATATCGATTTGCAGGATTCGCCGGTACCGCGGTTCGAACTCTTATCTCATCACCGATACTCGATTGTCGGGACACAAACCACCCGAGGATGCCCTTACAACTGCGACTACTGCAACGTCTCAAACATTCTGGGCACAAGATATCGCCATAAATCGATCGAAACCGTTTTGAAGGAGATTCGGCTCCTTCGTGAGCTCTGGCCCAACAGAAGAGATATCGAGTAGTATACGGATTTACGACGAGAACAGAAAAACGCTTGAAGAGATGTACAATGTCAGAGCGGAAAACCCTCGAGTGGGTTGGGATCATCTGCCAATCTATCATAAGGTCAGATACTTATCCAAGACCTTTTCAAAATATGGCGGTGTTTTCGTTGCAGCTCCGTTTCTCGACATATCTGCTAGGGATCTTATGATTCATGATGGATTTGAGAGTTACATCGCTATGGAGGAATCCGGAAAGATCGATTTCGCTAGGCTGTCTTTGGACGAATTGCTTGAATTGGTTGGCATTGAGTACTGTATGGTTTATGTAAACCGAGGGTTAGCATATAAGCAAGAGCGGCTTTCCAAGCTCATTAGTGATTACTCTCTCGACGGCTTTGTGTTTCATTTGAATCGAGGATGTAAGTCTCAGTGCCTTTCCCAGTATGAGCTAAGAGAGATGCTACGTAGGAAATTCGGGATAAAGAGTCTGTTGATTGATGGCGATTCAGTGGACCCGAGATTCTTTTCAGAGAGGCAGGTCACCACACGAATTGAAGCCTTCATGGAAGCCTTGACGAGGAGGGGGAGATAGCCCTAAATGGGGCGGGCTAAAAGGGGGATGTTCGGTGGAAGAAGCGGAGGTGTTCAGACGAATCAGAAGCATTCTGGCTGAGATTCTGGAAATGGACGAGAGAGAGATTCATATAACCTTAGCACACGTTCGGTTCAACTTCAAATCAAGTCTTTCGGCTTCATGTTCATCAATGATTGAAGCAGCAACAGTCAAAAGCGGCATGGCCTCTGGAAATCCTTTGTACTAGCCGTTGCCTTGGCAGCCGCGCTCTGGTGCGAGATTGGGTCGGGCTATCATGAACGAAAACGTGTTATTAGCATTCACTCTGACCGCATTGGCAGGGCTATCTACCGGAATAGGCAGTGCCCTGGCTTTCTTTTCCAGGCGCACCAACAAGACCTTTCTCTCCACGTCTCTTGGCTTTTCTGCTGGGGTCATGATCTATGTTTCCCTCATCGAGATCTTCACCAAAGCTGAGGCCGCGTTGGTCGAGGTCCATGGCGATTTCGTTGGGGCGTGGATAACGGTTGGGGCCTTTTTTGGTGGTATCGTTCTCATCGCGCTCATAGATCGTATTCTTCCCTCTTATGAGAACCCTCACGAGGCACACGCCATCGAAGAGATGGGCCAATCGGTTGTGGAGGAGACCCGTCTCATGCGCATGGGGGTTTTTACGGCCTTGGCTATTGGCATTCACAACTTCCCTGAGGGCCTGGCCACTTTTTTCGGTGCCCTCTCAGACCCGGCCGTTGGCATCGCTATAACGGTTGCCATCGCCATTCACAACATCCCTGAAGGTATATCGGTGTCGGTACCGGTTTATTTTGCCACCGGCAGTAAGAAGAAAGCCTTTTGGCTCTCATTTCTCTCTGGAGTCTCCGAACCGGTTGGAGCCCTTATCGGTTATACGATCCTCAAGCCCTTGTTCTCTGTCACCGTCTTTGGCGTGCTATTCGCCGCAGTCGCGGGAATTATGGTGTTTGTCTCGTTGGATGAGCTGCTGCCGGCGGCAAAAGAATATGGGAAAGGGCACCTTGCGATCTACGGTTTGATTGGGGGCATGGCTGTTATGGCGGTGAGCCTCCTTCTGTTTTTGTAACTGAAGTCAGGCCTTGCAACGACAAGCAGATCCGGCCCAACCCTTTGTATCCTGTCGATGGACAATCCCATCGCCTGGCCGACTTCGTCAATTCCCAGATCCCCCACCCCTTCGATCCCTTTGCCAATGATTTTCGGCCCGATGACCCACAGCAGTCTATCGACCAGCCGAGCGGTGAGAAAGGAGGTGGCCAGTCTGGCCCCGCCTTCGACCAGGATGGACATGACGCCCTCCCCAGCGAGAATCTGGAGGGCGGCCATGAGATCGACCCCGCCCTGAGGGTTCGCCGCGACTTGAAGAACCCGAGCCCCCAAGGCTTCAACGTGACCCATTCGGTCGGGATCGGCATACTGAGTCGTCAAGACGGTGGTCAGGGAGGCATTGCCTTCCGATAGGGCTCTGCTCTCCAGGGGTATTCGAAGCCTACTGTCTACGATGAGGCGGCGTGGATTCCTCCCTTTGACCCGTCGAACCGTCAACCTCGGGTCGTCTCGGAGCACCGTCCCGATGCCCACCATGACAGCATCATGGGTGGCCCGCCATTTGTGAGCCAATCTCAAGGATTCAGGCGAACTAATCCACTGGGAGCTTCCCCTCTTTGTGGCAATCCGGCCGTCAAGGGACTGGGCCATCTTCAACGTGACAAAGGGAAGGCCAATCTCAAAGTGTTTGAAGTAGGCCTGGTTCAACTCACGACACGCCTCTTCCAGCACGCCCACCGTGACCGGAATGCCGTGGTCTCGGAGGATCTTGACCCCCCGACCTCCCACGAGAGGATTGGGATCCATCGTTCCAACCACGACGCGGTCAATTCCCTTTTCGATAATCAGACCGACACAGGGAGGGGTCTTTCCATGGTGGGAGCAGGGCTCCAGGCTCACATAGAGGGTTGCCCCTCTTGCCTCCCCTTGGCCGGTCTCGAGCGCATCGACCTCGGCATGGGGGCCCCCAAATTCCCTGTGGTAACCCCTTGCTATGATGGCTCCTCCCCTAACGACCAGGGCGCCCACCATCGGGTTTGGGCTAACCCGTCCCAGGCCTTTTCGGGCGAGTCGAAGGGCCTTTTTCATGTAGAATCTATCGTCCAACGGTACGGTGTCCTCCACCCAGGAACTCGTTGATTCAAGAACTCAGGCCCCCTCGCCTCCCCGGTCCCTCTGAGGAGTCGAGGCCCTTTCCAGAAGAAGACAAGGAAAGCGGAGAAAGGATAAAGGGGAAGGGACAAAGGACACAGGATCAGGCGGGTGCACCCCAAGACTTTCCCTTTGTTCCAGGATCCTTTGGCCTTTTTCCTTTAGCCCGGTTTCCTCTGGGATTGTTCGCCCCCTCCGAGCGACAAAAGTGGACCTTCCGATCAACGGTTTGAAGATCCCCGTGAACACCTTACCATGAGGGCCTTGTCGACGCAACGGGGACCCCTGGGCGCACTCGAAAACAACCGATGGTCAACGATAGGAGTTGGGCTCTTAGAGGGTCAATTGATTCCGGTCAGATCTGGACTCACCAATACTCGTCACGTAGATGGCTGGCTGATCGACAACCGGACACTTGAACTCGCAAATGGCGCAGCCAACACAGAGGTCAAGGTCGACCTGGGGTTGTTTGACGCGAGCCCTCTTGCCGTCTCGTCTCGTGACGACGCCCTCTTCAAACCAGATCGCCTTCTTCGGGGTGGGACAGTGTTCCTCACAGACGATACAGGGAATCCCCTGTGCATAGGGGAGACAGCGGCCTTTGTCAATAAAGGCGAGGCCGATTTTGGTCTTTTCTTTTTCGGGTTGAGAGAGGGGACGAATCGCTCCGGAGGGACAGACCTGGCCGCAAAGGGTACAGTAGTATTGACAGTATCCGATCCTGGGAACGAGAATGGGAGACCAGATTCCCTCAATCCCAGCTTCGAGAAGGGTGGGTTGAAGGCCATTGGTCAGACAGACCTTCATGCACTCCCCACACTTGACGCATCGTTCGAGAAAGGCCGCTTCCGATAAGGCTCCGGGAGGTCGAATGAGTTTCGGGTTGGGATGGCTTTCTGCGGCCCCAACCCTCATCAGGGGAACGGCAACAACGGCCGACGCAGCCGAAACGATGAGATTCCGGCGGGCCAGATCGGGCCCGGCCTGGGAAGTCTGGAATCCCTTCACCGGTTTGAAGTTCACCGCCCTTTCCGGGCAGATCCCCTGGCAGTTTCCGCAGACGAGGCATTCTGACTTGACCCAACCTCTGGGAAGAGCCTCTTTCTCTGCCTGAAAACAATCGGGGATGCACCGACCACATTCGTTGCAGGAATCGTCGATGAGACGCTCAAACCGGCTGAAGCGAGCGACTAATCCCAACAGGGCGCCGAGGGGGCAGAGCACGACGCACCAAAACCGCTTTTGAACAAGGTTGAGAAGGAGAACAGCGGCAAAGAGAACTCCCACCACCAGGCCCTGGTTGAAATGAGGCTGTTGAAAGGCGAGAACGAAGCTGCGCAAGAACCCGTATATGGGTTCAGACCACACGGTGATGAGTTCGATATTGGAGAAATAGAGGAGGGCAAACAGACCGTGAACCCATTGGTTGAAGATCGGCTCTACAGCCAATGTCATGGAGCGGATGAGGAGGGAAATTGGGTCGACGATTCCCGCCCACTGAAGGGAAAAAACAGAGGCCACGAGTAAAAAAACCAACACATAGTACTTCAGGCTGAAATTGAAGAAACGGGGGATCGAACGGGGCCTCTTCGAAGGGGAAGCGAGTCGTCCGACCGCGTGGTTGAGGGTTCCCAGGGGGCAGACCCACCCGCAGAACACCCTTCCAAACAGAAAGGTGAGGACGAGGATCAGCAGGCCCAGAAGGAGGGGGAGGGGGATCTGGTGAGAGGCCAGGAGGGTAGTCAGCCCGATCAGGGGGTCAAACTCCAAGAAGACGCGAACGGGATAGCGGATTTCGTCCGATCCCCGGTAGCTCGTCAAAATGAGTAGGACGAGAAAGAGAACGAGAAAAAGGATTTGGCTTGTGAGACGGAATCTTCTCAGCATAGGAAAAGGGATGACGAGGGACCGGGAAATCCCCACGATGGGATTCTCAGGTACCCCCAAGCAGCTTTCACGACAGATTGACTTTGAGGATTCTCAAATTCTCCAGATCCATCCGACCAATGCCTCTTGCCGCTGCTGCTTGGATATAGCGGCGGGCCCGTTTGACGCTTCCTGACCTAGGAGCCGCGGTTTCAAAGATTGAGGCTCCGTAGGCATCGACTGCGACCTGGTCGGTTCCGACGACAACCGTATTGAGGACTTTCACATAAGACAGGCTCCCCCCCTGGGGGCCGTTGGCCGTGAGAATGCGGACACAATCGAGGATCGTCAGTGACGGATTGAAAAACGCCGCCAGATCGGCAAGAGATTGATCCAGCTCCCAGTGGAGTCGAGACCGCGACCCGCCAATGGCTCCCATCCAGTTCTTCATGGACAGAGTCAAACCGGCTAGGCTGTGGTGCTTGGCTATGGGGATGTTAATCACTTTATCGGCTTCCATAACATCCTGATAGACCTCCCACTTCTTGAGAACCTCACCGTTGAGCGCAACCTTTCTATACTTTCGACCGTCCATGTGGGGGGTCTTTGCGCCAGCTTCTCTGGCTGCCTGGGCAACGCCGCTCCGGACATAGGCCCGCCGTGCATCGTCACAGGGATTGTCCAAGACGGTCACCCTCCTGGCGCCGGCCTCGAAGCAGAGCCTCACCACGGAAGCCACCACCTGGGGGTTGGTATTGGCGGCCTGCTCTGGCGTTCTGTCCCACCCGATATTGGGTTTTACCACGACGGTATCTCCCTTTGAAATGAATCTCCCCATCCCCCCGACAGTCTCGATGGCCTTTGAAACGGTCTCACCTGGATCGGGCCCGTGAACAACCGTCAGGTCTGGAAAGTTTTCTCCCTGGATCGTGCCATGGAATGGGGAGGATGCGACAAGGCCCCCAAGTCCCATGATGGCGGATTTCTTGAGGAACTCTCTGCGGTTTAGATCCATCGGGTTCCTTCTCCCCTGTCGGAATTCCTTAAACCATACGATAAGTGGAAAACCGATTTCAAGGGTCACCTTCTCGATCAGCCAGAAATCCTGCCAGAGCAGAAAAAACGCTCCTCTCGATATCTACGAGAGCCTCAATAGAAGGATTATCAGGAGGGGGGCCAGCAGGCTGAGGACAATGCCGCTGAAGACAGAGATCATCCCGTATTCTTTTCCCGTGAATTTGGTGATGACCGGCAATGTGGTATCCATTGATGTTGCGCCTCCAGAGGCGATGGGAGCGAGACCCCCAAAATATCTGGCCAGTGCCGGAGTGATCAGTATGGTTGTGATCTCTCGAATGATATTGGAAAGAAGAGCGATCACGCCTAGGGTTTCCCCCCTTATCTGCGCGATCATAACGCTTGACAAACTGTAGTAGCCAAAGCCGGCCCCGATTGCCAGGGATTCTCCCAAACCGACCTCAGAGACAAAAACCGAAGCCAGTCCCACGCCTAAAAGGGTTCCGACAATCACCGACAGGGGAACCAAAATGATCTTTAGGTTCACTCTCTTGATTATGGACCATGCCTTTGTGTTGCTCCCTACGCCAATTCCTATCAAGAGCAACAGTAAGTACAAAACATAAAGGGTAAACTCGGATTTGAATAATGATTTTGGCAGAATAGAAAGGAATCCAATGAGTATTCCGAGACCGAAGATTGAAAAAATCGATAGGCTATTCTTCATTTCTCGATGTCCCGGAAAAGAGATAAATAGACAAAATAGGAAACCAAAACGCTCCCAATTATAGCTCCGGAACTTAGGATTAAAGATTTGGCGCCATATATGCCGACATTTCTCATGATTCTCTCACTTATGCCTACTGAAATTCCCAGAGAGAACAGAAGCAAGTAAATAGCCAATGTGGTCATCTTATCAATAAGTGATATGAAACGGTCTTTCTCTCTTAATAAGAACCCTATCAGAATTCCAGCAGCCAAAAAGAACATCATGAAGAACATCTTGTTTTGCCTCCCCTCTTTGTTCCAGGGGCATATGAGGTGAATGGCATCACTTTCACCCGCCCAAAAACCTGCAAATTAAGAGCCCCTATTACGTTTTGTAATAGGGGCTCTCAATTGTTTTGGGCCGTTTTTTCCAAAGGAAATCTCCTTACCGATTTGGCCCCGTAGAAAAGCCTGCGGCACGAGCCAGAAAAGCATCCCGGAGTTTATCTGCCAGCAGCCTTCCGCTTCGATGCCTTCAGGGGATTCAGCGTCTTTTCCCGTCCATTGCCATTGTCTTTCTTCGCGTGGGTCGCCAGGCTGCACATCCCCTGCTTCCATTTCAATTCGGGCTCGCAAAAACTCATGCAGTACAACCCAGACGGATACTCCTTCATTCGCCCACACCCCGTACAGGCTTCCACTACGGCATGGCACGTTCCACCATTGTAGGTACAACCCGCTTTTTTCCAGAATACGCAGGTCTCCCCAACCTTGACCGTTTGGCATACTCCGCTCATGGCAATCACCTCCCTTCTGTCGAAACTCCGTAGCCCTTTGGCAAAGCCTATGCCAGCGCCAGTACAAAAAAATCGAGTCACCCTACGGTTACATCGGACGGGTAACTCGACCCCAAAGCGAGACCCTCAAGGAAACCGACAATTCCACTTTAATATAGTTGTATCGAGCGATTTTGTCAAGAGCTTTACAGGAGATTTCTTAAGAAAGGAACCCGGCCGAAATCAATTGACAAAATCCTTGGGTCTGCTAGGATTGGGATGTTCATGGTCAACGTGTGTTTGATTGAGATCGGCTGGAGGGAAAGTTGGCTCTGCCCGCGATCTGAGGGTTTCGTCTTCTTATGAGGAGAAGGGTATGTCTTTTCCCCAATGAGGCGGATCTTGAAAAAATGGATTCTCATCCCGGTAACGGTATTGATCGCTTCTGTCCTGGCGGCGGCTGGGGTGGGGTACCTCTGGTTTAAGCAGGCCCTCAAGGAGAGTCTGCCCGAGACCTCGGGGGTGATTGCCGTGAGGGGTATTACTGAAGATGTTGAGATCAGAAGAGACACCTATGGCATCCCCCACATCTACGCTCAGAATGAGCCTGACCTCTACTTCGCCTTGGGTTACGCCATGGCCCAGGACCGGTTCTGGCAGATGGAATTCTATCGGCGGCTGGGCCAGGGCCGCCTGTCAGAGGTATTCGGTGAGGATTTTGTGGAAGTGGATCGCTATTTCAGAATGCTTACGGCTGGTGGGGTGAACAGAGAGACCGAGGGGGAGCTCGTATTTATCCTCAAATCCTTTGCTAATGGAGTGAATGCCTATGTGGAGACCCACCGAGATCGCCTCCCCTTTGAGTTCAGATTGCTGGGCTACAGACCCGAGCCCTGGAGTGAGGAGGATTACCTGTCTGTTGTGAAAGTGGCCAATTGGGCTTTGAGCCGCGGCTGGAGAGTGGATCTGACCGCGGCCAGAATACTGGAAAAGGTGGGGGAAGAAAAACTGAGAGATGCCTTTGCGGTCTGGCCCGACGATGCTCCCCTGATCATCCCTCGAGAGGCCAAGGCCCTTTCGGGACTGTCAAATCCGACCATGGAAACGATCCAGCTCGTGGCAAGGCTGACCGATCTTCCCCCACCGGCCGCCAGCAATAATTGGGCGGTTTCTGGGAGGAAATCTGTCACGGGTAAACCCATTCTGGCCAATGACCCTCATCTGCCCCTGACCAACCCCTCCCTTTTGTGGGAGGTGCATCTGGTTTGCCCGACCATCCATGTTTCAGGGGTTGCTCTTGCAGCCACCCCTGGAATCTCATTGGGCCATAATCGTCATGTGGCGTGGGGAATGACAACCGTTCTGGTGGATGACGTGGATTTTTACATCGAGAAGATCAATCCTGAGAATCCAAGGCAGTACTGGTACGAGGACCATTGGGAGGAGATTGACGTTGTGGAGGAGACCATCAGGGTCAAAGGGCAGGACCCCGTCAAAACGGAGATCCTCCTCACCCACCACGGTCCCGTTGTCGAAGAACTCGGGGGAGGTTCAGAGGGGAAGGCCATTTCTGCGAGATGGTCATTTGCAGAGCTCCCTCAGCCAGCCAAGGCCACCTACCTATTGGCAAAGGCCAGGGATGTAAACGAGGTGAAGGAGGCCCTCAGGTATTGGACGGTGCCCGGCCAGAATCTTGTGTTTGCCGATGACCGGGGAAACATCGGATACTGGTGCTCTGCGATGATCCCCATCCGTTCAAGGGGCGACGGAATGCTTCCCATGCCGGGATGGACCGGCGAGTATGAATGGAAAGGCTATGTTCCCTTTGAAGAGAGGCCTCACAGTATGAACCCTCAAGGGGGGTTTGTTGCCACGGCCAATAACAGGGTCGTGGGGAAAGACTACCCCTACCTGATCGGTCACTACTGGGAGCCGATGGATCGAATCACTCGCATTCGCCAGATGCTCACGGAACAGGAGAAACTGTCTGTTCAAGATTTCATACGGATGCAACAGGATGTCTACTCTGTATCCGCTTCCGAGATGACGCCCAGAATGATTTCGGTCCTTGAGCGACGTTTGACGGGCCAGAAGGTCCAACAGGCCAGAGACACGCTGTCGAGGTGGGATTTTCGGATGACCAAGGATAGTGTGGCGGCCTGCCTGTTTGAGGTGGCCTATCGCAAGGTGATGGAGAACATCTTCGAAGACGAACTGGGGAAAGCGCTTTTTCAAGAGTATCTGAAAACCTGTTCCTTCCCCCCCCGGGCCATGAGGATGATGTTCAAGAAGGATGCATCCCCATGGATTGACGATGTGACCACGCCCGAAAAAGAGACCATGGAGGACATCTTGGCGAAGAGTCTGACGGAGATGCTGTCGGAGTTAGAAGAAGTCGTGGGAAAGGATATGAAAAGATGGACCTGGGGGAGAGTGCACTCCCTGAACTTCGAGCACGTCCTCGGGAAAAAGAAGCCTTTGGATTGGATATTCAATCTGGGGCCTTTCCCTCTGGGAGGGAGCAACCTGACCGTCAATGCGGGGTGGTACCCCTATGAGAAACCCTATGGGGTGAGTATTGGAGCTTCCCAGAGAATGATCGTTGATCTTTCGAACATGGATGGCTCCCTCCGCGTTCTCCCAACAGGTGAGTCCGGACATCCCGGGAGTCGCCATCACAAAGACCAGCTCGCTCTCTATCTCGATGGCCGATACCATCCGGACTGGACCGATCGCCGTGAGGTGGAGAAACATACCGAAGCCGTTCTCGTCCTAACACCAGAGCTGTGAACAGCCGGCTCGATGGGCGGTTCTCTGGTGCAGGCCGTGACGGGGTGGGTCCATGGAGGAAGAGGGGAAACCATCTCCTTTTTGGAAGGAGAGGGCCTTGAAGCTCCCCCCTTCCTTACTTTCGTTATTGCACGCTTCTTCCCTTGGGAACGGTGAGCTCAAGACCCAACTTGTCCATGACCAGGAGACTCAGCATGGTTTCGAAGTTGAGGGCGTCCCGATCGAGGCTTTGCCCACTTTCCCCGCCGATCATCACGTTCGGCACTTTCCTCTCTTTATAGGCTTCGGCCCACATTCCCATGATCTTCTCAAGGGTGTCAAGCTTCTGTTTCAAAGCACCGTCAGCCTCAAGGACCAGTCTCTTTCTCTCCGCTTCGCCCTGGCCCAGGAGGATCTGCCTCTCCTTCTCCAATGCCGCGGCTTCTCTGTCGAGTTGGGCAACGGCCTTTCTCTTCTCAGCGGCAATAACAGCGGTTTCCTTGTCCCGCTGAGCCTGGACGATGGCCTGAATCTTTTCTTTCTCTTTTTCGTATTGGGCTCTGGTCACTTCAGCCTTGCCCTGCTCTTCTATTGTTCTCCTGTCTTCCTTCGCCTTTTCGGCTTGGGCCCGGGCGGTGGCCACGGCCATATAGGCCTCTTGCTGAGTTGCAATCTGGTCTTTGACTTTATTATCATAGACAAAGGTTTTGATTTCAAAGTTGGCAAGCCGGATACCCGTTCTTTCGAAAGGATTCTTCTGGTATTTGGGTGTGCCGTCAGGGTTTCGTTTGATCACTTTGAGCGTTCCTTTTGTCATCTTTCCGCTGATGGGATCTTCGACCTCTGTGATCACTTCTTCCGTTTCGTAGAGGCCGTTCTGAATCTGATCCCAAGACCAGAAAATGAAATTAGACCGTTTCTCGCTGTAGGATTCCTTTGCAGTCATCAGGTTGGCTGTTAACCGGAGGGCATTCCGGGTAACCGGCAGGATCAACTTCTGCTCGAGGTCTTTGTAATTGCGATAGCCCATATCGGTTACGAGACCAATCGCCTCCTCGGCAGTGGAGGGTAAGAAAACCCTGAGCGTTCCACTGATGTTCGCAATCGACCCATCATTGAATCTGATCTCAATGGATTGGTCAAACCTCTCCCCTTCTTTCACGTCCGCCGTGAAATAGAAGGTCTCAGCTCTGGGCCACACGACGATGTCACCGAATAGCTGCCACCAGAGACCGGGAGTCATTTTTGCCGACATCGTCCCCGTGATGGCAGCCTGTTTGACCTGGAAGGTGCCCTTTTCAACCGTGTCCCACAGTTGAGGAGCGGTTATTACGACAAAGGCGGCAACGGCCACAACAATTGCCAGTCCAACGATCGTTTTTCGATTCATTTCAGTCCTCCTTCAATACCCATTTTTTGATCGGTTAGGGGGTTCTTGCTCTGACTTCCTCCTGTCACCTCCTTCTGTCGGTTTCTCTAGCCTTTCACAAAATTCCTAAGGCATTGAAATAGTTAATATTTTCGGACTGGTTTGGAATTACTTCACCTCCACTCTAAAATATCTTGTAATTACGTATAGTTAGCCCGTGTGTTTTCCCCCACTATGCCCGGATTTTGACTTTCTAAAAGAGGGGTGAGGTGAATT
>CAYGBW010000008.1:0-8291 GCA_964348185.1 uncultured Thermodesulfobacteriota bacterium
CACGATCTTCATTCTATCTCTTAGGAATAGGATGTCAATAAGAAATATGCGACAGTGAGGATTCGGAAACTAATGCAAGCGCATTAAGTCAGTTTCCATCCGTCGAAGGCGGGCTTGGATCCTGATAGGTGAGCGGCTTTTTTCCCCATCTCTCACAGAGCGCACAGACGCACAGAGCTTTTTGGTCCCGCAAGGCGGGAAGAGGAGGATTCAGCTAAGACTGCAGCGCTACGCGTATGTGTCTGAATTGCCTCTTATACCGGACTTTTGTGAACTATCAGATATGCCCTGGCAACGGCTGATATTTTGGCCTGATTTTTCCCTCTCAAAAAATCAGGCCAAGCATAAAAACAACCTCTGAGTTCTCTGTGAGCTCAAGCGACCCTGAGCAGGGTCGAAGGAGAGCGGGCGAGAGAAGGGTGAAGAACTGTCCTGAGCAGCCACAATGCAAAGATGTTTAATGCGTCTGTGTTAGAAGCTGAAAAAACCGACCCCTGACAGCCGACGGCTGCCAAGAACCTTTCCTACTCCCCGGCTGAAAAAGGAGCGCTGTGCCGACGGTTTTGGTTCTCCATCTGCAGCTGGTAGAGCCGGCGGTAGATTCCGTTTCGCGCCAGGAGTGTTTCGTGAGTGCCCTCTTCCCAGATTCGTCCGCGGTGAAGCACAAGAATCCGATCCGCGCGCTGAATCGTGGATAACCGGTGGGCGATAATCAGGGAGGTTCGCCCTTGAGCGAGTTTCCCGATGGCTTCTTGAATCAGAATCTCCGTGGCAGGATCCACGCTTGAGGTGGCCTCGTCCAGCACCAAAACGCGGGGCTCGTAAAGTAGCACACGCACAAAGGCAAGTAACTGGCGCTGACCGAGGGATAGGTTCTCCCCCCGCTCCCTGATTTTCGCCCCGTAGCCACCTGGAAGATTCCTGATGAAAGGGTCTACCCGGAGGGATTGGGCGATATCTCGAACCCGGTCCTCAGGGATCCGAGGGTCCCAAAGCCTCAGGTTTTCCAAGAGGGAGCCGGAAAGGAGAAACACCTCCTGGGAGACGATTCCCACATGTCTTCTCAACACGTCCTTTTCCCAACGCCGAACCTCCACTCCGTCCAGAAGAATCGTCCCTTTTTGGGGTTCGTACGCCCGTCCCAGTAAGCCGATGAGGGAGCTCTTGCCCGCACCCGTTGCCCCCACCAGGGCCACTGTCTCACCAGACTGGACAGTGAAGGTGACATCCCGGAGGACCCACTCCCCCGGTGTATAGGAGAACCAGACGTCCTGAAATCGGACCTCCCCCCGGGGTTTCACGGGAGATTCCGGATGACGGGGTTCCGAAAGCTCTTCCGGGGTGTCCAGAAACCCGAAGACTCGCTCAGATGCAGCCATGGCCGCCTGCATGATATTGTACTTCTCGGCCAGATCTCTTACGGGTTGAAAAAAACGCCTCATATACTGGAGGAACGCCACCAGCACCCCGGGAAGGAGGTATCCCTGAATCACCCGCCCTCCACCGTACCAGATCACGAGGCCAAGGGCACCCGCCGCAAGGATCTCCACGCAGGGGAAAAAAAGGGCGCTGAAGAAGATGGAACGAAGATGCTGATCACGGGTCTCCTGGTTCATCCCATCGAACCTGCGGAAATTCTCCTCTTCTCGCCCGAAAAGCTGGACCGTGGTCATCCCGGTGAGGTTTTCCTGGAGAAAGGCATTGAGCCGTGCCAGGTGGCGCCGCACCCCACGGTAAGCATCCCTCGCCTTGACCCTGTAAAGGGCTGTGACCAGTAGCACCAGGGGGGTGATGGACAGGACGACAAGAGCGAGCCTCCAGTCCATCCAAAAGAGAACTACCGTGATCCCGACCAGGGTGATGAGATCCCCAAATATCACAATGACCCCTTGCGTAAAGAGTTCGTTGATCACCTCAACATCCTGGATGGCCCGGGTGATGAGCCGGCCCGTGGGGGTCCGATCGAAGAAGGACTGAGACATCCGGAGGAGATGATCGAAGATCTCGACGCGAAGACGGAGCATGACTCGCTGGCCGGTCAGTTGAAGCAGGTAAACCCGCAGGTATTGCAAGAAGAATTGAAGAATCAGAACCAGAACATAGAGAAGGGCCACCCCCATCAACCCGGACGCGTTCCCTCGAAGGATGTGGTCGTCAATGGCCACCTTGGTCAGATAGGGCCCCACAAGTTGACTGAGGGAACCGAGCACGAGGACCCCGAGAGAGAGAACCATGAGCCCCGCATGGGGCCGGAAGTATCGAAGGAGGCGGCTCAGGAGTCGCAGATCGTAGGTGCTCCCTTCCTGACTATCCTCGGGTAGCCCTGAGACGGGAAGAGACGCTCTCATCCTCTCTCCTCCTCGTCAAACCGAATCAGTTCTTGCATCAGATCCTGCTGTTGACAGATTCGCCGAAAGTACCCATCGACCTCCACGAGCCTCTCCGGGTGGCCCTGCTGTGTAATCCGGGCATCCTCCAGCACAATGACCCGGTCGGCTCGTCGAAGAGAGGAGACCCGGTGAGATGTGAAAACAATTGTGGTCTCTGGCAGGCCCTCCAGAAGGTTTCCGATCACTTCAGACTCCGTCTCTTCGTCGAGGTGAGCAAAGGCATCGTCCAAGATGAGAATCCGGGGGGCCATCATGACGGCCCGGGCTAGAGCGACCCTCTGACGCTGTCCTCCGGAAATCATCACCCCCCTTTCTCCGACCACCGTCTCCCACTCCTCAGGGAAGGCCTCCCGATCCTTGTCCAGCCGAACCAGCCTGGCCATCCGCTCAACCTCCCCGGCGGGGCTCTGAGGGGTGCCAAAGCTCATGTTAGCGGAGAGGGATTCGGAGAAGAGAAAAGGCTCCTGCGCCACCAAGGCCACCTGCCGGCGTAACTCCCGCAACGGTATCCCCCGAATATTCTGTCCGTCCGACAGGACCCTTCCCTCCATGGGATCGTGGATCCGGGGGATTAACTCCAGGAGGGTGGTCTTTCCAGATCCCACCGGGCCGGTGATACCCGTCCTCGATCCTGAAGGAATATCAAAGGAGATCCCACGGAGGGCCCAGTCAGCCGATCCAGGATATCGAAAGCTCACTCCCTGGAACCGAATCTCCCCCACGGGTTGGCCTAGGGAAATCGGGTGTGGGGGATCGGCTATGGCGGGTTGGGTATGAAAAATCTCGTCGAGTCGCTCGAGAGAGGCCCGTCCCCTCTGGAAAAGATTGACCATAAGGCCGAGGGACATCATGGGCCAGATGAGCATGATCAGGTATGCATTGAAGGCCACGAAGCTCCCCAGTGTGAGATCCCCACGGATGACCCGCACTCCCCCCAGCCAGAGAACGATTACCACGGCAACGCCTCCGAGGGAGGTGAGGGCGGCGAAAAAGAGCCCCCGAATCCCGGCCAGTTCGAGGTTTCTCTGAATGTACTGCTCGGTGGCATCCCGAAAGAACCTGCGCCGGACTCTTTCCAGAGTGTAGGCCTGAATCATCCGGATTCCAGCCACGGTCTCCTGCACCAGACGGGTGAGGTCTGCCAACTCCTCCTGTACCTGGACAGACTTTGCCCGCACTCTTCGGCCAAAATAGAAGAAGCAGACCGAAAGGAAGGGCATCGGAATCAGAGAGGCCAGGGTGAGGAGGGGGTCGATAATCCCCATGAGGACGAGACAGGTTCCGATGGTCAATGAACTGTCCACGATCAACAGGCCGAAGTAGGCGATGAACTCCTGGATGGCCGTCAGGTCGTTGGTACATCGGGACATGAGATCGCCGACAGGATGCCGCAGGAAGGAAGCCCTATCCAGCCGTTGAAGATGCTGGAAGAGGTCGTTTCTGAGTCGATACTCTGCCCGCCTTGAAACCCCGAGAAGGGACCTCCTCCATGCGAATCGAAACAGGCCCTGACAAAAGACCACCAGAACGATGGCCCCCAGATAGGGAAGGAGCCTTTGAGACGACGTCAGCGAGGGAAGGGAATCGATGGCGTCCTTGACCAGCCACGGAGGAATGAGGCCGAGGACATCCGTCACGATGAGGGAGAAGAGTCCCCAAAGAACGAGATGGCGATGCTCCTTCAGATATCCGAGAATTCGTGCGGTTCGAGAGATGCTCTCTTCTGCCCTGTTCCTCTCCATTCTCGCCAGTTTATCCTATCTCCACCCGAGTTTTCCAGACCGAATCTCCCCGCTGGTGTCAAATCTCTCGAGGCCTTGGGGTTGGGGGTGTGGGCACTTCGTTTTCCGCCCTTTGCTGGTTTGTATCCCCGCGCGTAAGTGTCAAATGCGATAAGTTACGGTAAAGATCCGTAATAACTTGCTTTCTCTCGCGTTTTTTTCTTGACACGTTTTTTTCGGTCTGCTACACTGGCCAGGCCGCTAAAGCCAAAGCATCCGTGAGGATGGGGCGGAAAGCCCCGGAATTTCGGGGGCGAAGCCCTCTGGCTTCTGAGAGCTGACATCACGAGATGTCCCGAGATAGCCGTTTTGCCTGCCCTGAAGAATGGTAAGCCATTCTCCGGGACTAAACAAGGATCCGGTTTTTTATTTCATAAAGTGTTTCGGAGGGTGTCATGTTGAGAAAAGCCCGGTGCCTTTTTACGGTTTTGATGATGCTGTCTGGGGCCACTGCACTGATTCCTGCCGACTGGGGTCTGATCTCCCCTTCATCTCTGGCACGTGCTTCGGACGGTTTTCCCTTCGAGGAGTTTGTCCTCTACGCGGAAAAGGAGGTCGAGCTGGAGGAAATCGCCGAATCGGCGGGCCATGTCGGCTCGAACGGAGAGATCGACATCGAGGGAGGCGAATCCGGCACGCTCACGGGTGACCTCCGCGCCCTGGGTCCGATCGAGGTTGAGGGATCAATTGAGATTGTGGGACACGTTCTTACCAATGAGGAGGTAGACGTTGAGGGCGAATTGGTGGTAACAGGAGGGGACATTATAGAAGATGCGGGCCTCCCCCCTATTGAGTTTCCAGAGCTGGAGTTCGAAGCGCGAGGCCCTGACGTGAAGGTATTGAACGACGGTGAGATTTGGGAGCTGGCGCCGAATTCTTACAGAAAGGTGAAGGTGAGGGACGGTGCCAGAGTTCGTCTTTTCGCTGCTCAGGAAGGGGAGGTCTGCAATGGCGTTTACAACTTCGCAGAGTTCGATATCGAAGAGGGGGCCCGGGTATTTATCGATCCTGGGTGCGGAGGTGTGACCGTCAATGTGGTTCGAGATCTGGATATCGACGAAAACGTTGTCATCGAGATCGAATCAGGCACAACGAGAGACTTCACGATCAACGTCCTGAAAGGGGGCCGGGTCGAGATTGAAAAGTACGCCGTCTTTCGAGGCACCCTGTATGCGCCGTACGGGAAAGTGAAATTCGAAGACTACAGCAGGCTTGAAGGTGCGGTCTACGCGAGAAAGATCTCCCTTGAGAAGGGGGTAGGTTTTCTTCATCATGATGACTATATCCCCTCTGACCAGAAGACCCCAACGATCAACTACCGCTCCATCGGGACGAACGACGACATCCTCTACGATGAGGGGACAGTGTCGGCGGATTCGGACTCAACCCTTGTGACCTTTGGTGACGCCAGTCTTCCGGCCAATATCGGCAGGGGCGATAGGCTAGTTCTCAACCCGGGTGCAGACACCGAGGAGGTCCTCTACATCCTCTCGCGAGACACCGAAACCCAGGTAAGCCTCCAGACCCCTGTTGCCGTGGACCACATCGGTGTCCCTTACACCATCACCCGGGCCTACAACACGATTCAGGCCTGGGAGGACGACAGGCAAGGCAATCTCGTGGGAGAAAACCGAGGGGAGGTGGGGGTGTGCTACAACGACGAACCCTTTAGCGGAAACGGGGAGTATGCCCTAGCCACTATCGACGGTTCGACCACGGATGAGAGCCATTTTATGTGGCTCACCGTGGCGCAGGGCCATCGGCACCACGGAATCGCTTGGGCAGGTGTGCTTTTGGACGGTGAGGAGACCTCAAAGCTCGGCATTCGGGTCCGGGACGACTACACCCGGGTCGAGTGGCTGGAGATGCGTCGCTTCCGGAGCGAGGACGGCGCTGCCGCCGTGGAGGTCCGCCATGCCAGGGACGTTCTTTTGGCACAACTGCTGATCCATGATTTCCACAGTCCCGATTACAGCGTCGTTGGGATAAAGGGCTCAGATGAGAGCGACTTTACGGCCCGAAACTGCGTCATTTACGGCGGCGACACCGCAGGCATACGCATCAAAGAGCCCGACAGCTCTGCCACCATCGAAAACTGCACCATCTTTGGGATGGACGGGCGAGGGGTCTACGAGGACGATGGGGTCCTTAGGGTTTTCAATACCATCTCCATGGGCAACACCAAGGACGATTTCGACATTGAAAGGGGCACGCAAGCCCATAACCTCTCCTCCGATGACACCGCTTCAGGTCCCGGCTCTCTGACCGGCATGGAGGCTTCCGAACAGTTTGTCTCTCCGGCGGATTTGCACCTGATAGAGGGTGCCGATGCGATCGATGCAGGCGATGACCTCTCCGCCCTTTTCACCACAGACATAGACGATGAGAGCCGGCCCGTGGGCACGGGTTGGGACATGGGGGCGGATGAATACCGCTCACCCGATGAAATTCCCCCTGATATCCAAATAACCAATCCTCTGGATGGCTCAGTAATCCGCACGACCACCCCCCAGATAACCATCAGTTTCAGCGACGACGACTCCGGGATTGACCCATCCTCCTTTACCGCTCTGATTAACGAAGTGAATAGCACCTCCTTATTCACCGTGACCGAAACCGGGGCGAGTTTTCAGGTGACGAGCCCCCTCTCAATTGGAATCCATAAGATAACAGCTCACATCAGCGACTATGCCGGGAACACGGCCAGTGCCACCTCTACGTTCACCGTGGCCGTTTTTCATGCCACCCTCACTGCATCGCCCACCTCGGGTACGGCCCCCTTGACGGTCAGCTTTAACGCCTCGGCCGAGGATCCTTCGGGAACCACGATCACCCAATATCGGCTCTCCTTTGGCGATGGCACATCGGATTGGGTTAGCTTTTTCGGTGGCAATCGCAATCACACCTATCAGAAGAGTGGAACCTACGAGGCTGTTCTCACGGCATCGAATGCCAGAGGAGAGCAAGCAACCGATCGGGTGGCAATCGATGTCAGTGGAAGTCCACCGGTGGCGACGGCCGAGGTCAACCCCTCGAATGGGGGAGTTCCTCTCAGCGTAAATCTCGTGGGCTCCGGGACCGACCCGGACGGAGCCGTTGTCCTCTATGAATGGGATTTTGACGGAGATGGGGTATTTGATTTTTCCAGTTCATCCTCAGGTAATACGTCGTACACGTACAATGAGGAGGGTGTATTCAGGGCCGTCTTCAGGGTGACTGATAATGACGGCCTGATCGGTACGGCTAATCTCACCATAACTTCTGTCAGGGTGGGACCGCCTGGGTCACCGACAGCGACGGCTTCGGCAAACCGAACAAGCGGTGATGCCCCGTTAGTAGTATCCTTCACGGGCACAGGTCTCGATCCGGGGGGCACCATCACGCTCTATGAATGGGACTTTGACGGGGACGGGATCTATGACTGGTCTTCTCCTGGGGTCGGCTCAACGGTTCACACCTATACCTCTCCTGGAACCTTTGTTGCCGCCTTCAGGGTCACCGATGATTCCGGTCTGACCGGTGTGGACCACATTCTCATTACGGTTGGCATTCGGGTCAATCTGTCTATCACCGATATGGATCGCACATTTAATCCGACTCAAGGACACGTTATCGGCATTGCCGCAAGCCTTAGTGCGCCTGTGCCGGCTTTCATAAAGATAAAAAACGCTGCCGGCGCCGTCCTGAGAACCATACCTGTTAGCGCCAGTCCTCTTCCCTGGGACGGCAAAGACGACAATGGGTTGGTGGTCAACGATGGGGTCTATTATGCGATCCTAGAGTATAGCGTCGCTGGAGAAACAAGGGTGCTTGATCTCACCCTTACAACGGGGAACCGGGCGTACACCCCTTCATACGATCGACTGCCATCCACGCCGTACAGGTTTGATCCCTATGCCGATCAAATGATGCCTGTGGGCTTCACCTTAAACTATGCGTCCGAGGTCTCCGTATTCCTCGGGTGCTTTTACGGCTCCCAGCATGTAAGGACCTTGCTGAACAGGGTTCCATTCGGTGCAGGCCATCACGTGGTTTACTGGGATGGGACGGATGATCAGGGGAGTCTTGCCAACTATTGTCGTTACAATGACGTGATCTTTGGACCCACGGCCTTTACCCT
>CAYGBW010000009.1:0-7346 GCA_964348185.1 uncultured Thermodesulfobacteriota bacterium
GGTCATTCCCCTCTGTCTTCTATACTCTCTAATCTTTTGCTGAATTCTTTTCTCCATTACCCCTATTATCAATTCTTTACTTACTTTATTTATACTGAATATATTTCAGGTCCTGAGGATAGTCAACCTGAAAAACCCACCCCCATTCTGGAGGTCAAGCCTCCAGAATCCCAAGGGACGTCTTTGTTGGCAGTCCCCCAACCCCGTCTGGGTCCGAAGACACCGCCCCAACCTCGAGAAGAAGCGGCCTATTTTCAAATACTTGATGCCTGATCCTAACCCCTCTTTCGGATGAGAGCTGCCGTTTCACTTTCAGTTGAATCGTAGGCCTGGAGATTGTTAGAATTATTTCGTCATCGAGAACCGCCTTTAGGGGAGCCTTAAACAACACACACCTTAGAAGAAAGGAGCTAAAGAAAAATGGCTGAAATCAAAATGCCTCACCCGGACCATGAGCAACACCTCTGTCTCCTCATGAATCTCGACTACATCGGCACGAATAAGAACGAATACAAGAACCTCGTGCGAAACCCCCGTTACGTCTGCTTGAACTGTGGTCGAACCGCAGCGAGTGAAAAGAATCTCTGTGCCCCTGAGAAGTTGTAGAAGACCGTTCTTTCATTGACTGCGGAGTGGCCTCAGTGAGATGAGACCGCAGCGTATCGTAGCAGGGCACAGGGCTGGTGACCGGGCAGGGGCCTAAGCGTTAGATACCGCCTTAACTCCCCTCTATTCGTTTCAAACCGCCCTGCAGTTCGTGGTTGGGGTGAAATCCGTTTAGTAACATCTTGGAACATCGTCAAAGGTGTAGAGAATCTCCCTTGGCGATAGAGAAAAAATCACCGGAAACGATCGATTCACCCGTCCAGATCGACAGCCTCCAGTGTCCAGGTGAGATATTCGGAATGGTACCCCAGCTGAAAGGCGTTTGCACCGTCCGAAACACCAAAATGATGGATCACTGCCCTTCCCTCGCGATCCTGCCATCTCAGGGTGATCTTCCTGATGGGATAGGTGACTCCCCTCCAGGAGAAACGGAGGGGTTCCATTTTCCCTCCACCAAAGAGGGCAAGGACTTTCACGGATTCGTTCACAGCATGAATCATCTCTTCCTCCTGTGTGGGGTCGTTCTGTCATGACTTCACTCATCGTCAGAGAGAGACATGGGTCAGAGCCTTTTGGCTTTTCCATTATACTATACATATGTATACATGTCAAGGGGCCTCCTTCGGTTGACTTCGCAAAGGTCCTGATATATATTGAGAGTCTCGTGAAAGATTTCATTAATCGCTTCCCGTGACAAGGGGGAATCAGAAAATGAATGGCCGCAGCCTGCTGGCATTTATTTGTATTCTGTTTGTGATCGGGATTCTCTGGATGATCGTGGCGATTCCCAGGGGGGAGGTCTCAAAAACCGGCGTTAAGCTCTTTCAACCGGTAAGTCCGATCCCAAAAGGGGTTGCAGTCGCTTCGAAATCAACAGAGCCGTCCGAGCAGAAAGAAACCAAGCCCGCCGAACCAGAGGCGCCAACACCCTCTGAAATGAAAGAGCCTCCAGCCGGAAAACCCAAACCCGAACCCTCTGAATCGGCATCAGACGAGCCTCCAGAATTGGTCGAATACACCCCTCCCTACGGCAGAGTTGCCTTTACCCACATGAAGCACATGGAGGATTATTAAATCGAATGCGCGGCCTGTCACCACTAAGACATGGAGGGCGGCATGTCAAAGTGTGTTGATTGCCATGAGCCCCCCAAAAACGCGCTCCATAAGAACTGCCAGGGATGTCACAAAACGCTTCGGAACGAGGGCAAAAGAACAGGACCCACGAAGTGCAGGGAATGCCACATCAAGAAAGCTGCTTGAGCACAACATCCCGCGTTTCTTGTCATGGGGGGCGATCCCCCATAGGGCGGCCTCGATCTTCCCCGTGAGAGAGAAGGCGGGAGAGGAGATGAACACGATGCTTCTCGAATTCAGCATGTTTCCCCTGGACAAAGGAGAGAGTCTCTCGCCCTGGGTGGCCAGGTGCTTAGAAATCATAGATGATAGCGGCCTTGACTATCGACTCAATCCTATGGGAACGGTCCTCGAAGGCGAGTGGGATGAGGTTTTTGGGGTGGTGAAACGCTGCTTTGACGCCTTGCAGAGGGACTGCAACCGGATCAGCGCGAGCATCAAGGTGGATTATCGCAAGGGGAAGCCAAGGGGACTCGAATCAAAAGTTGCTTCGGTCGAAAAGGTGCTGGGAAAGGCCCTCAAAAGATGAGAGCCTAACAGAAACGAATCGCCTCAGATAGGAATCTCAGAAAAGGAGCCATTCCCATGGTTGAAGAGAAAGACCGGGAAGACCCCTACGCCCCTCACTGGGACAGACTCGCTGGCCTCCATCCAACCGAAGTCAGTGAAAGGACAGAAGCTGTCTACCGGTATGACAGAAGGGGTTATGTTCTCCCCTTTCTTAACCAGCGATACATGGTCATTCCGAATACCCGTGAAATCATGAGAATCAGGCCTGATGAGACCCTAGAGAGGGAAGCGCTGAGCACGGACTTCCAACTCATGTCGCTGATCTATCTCACCGAGGCGAAAAAGGTCGAACCCACGAGACGCTGGCTCAGTGAAAAGGACCTCAAAGGCGGCGAAATGTTTTTCCGGGGGCCCCATGCCCTCCCGTTGGCAGAGATGACACAAAAGTTCGGCGAGGACCCAGGGAACTTTGTGAAGGTGGGAAAGCGACTCGGTGGTGTCGAAATGCTTTACGGGGACAAGGCCTTCGGGCTCGACGTATTCCCAAGGATACTACTGGTATATGTACTTTGGAAAGGGGACAAGGAGTTTCCCCCCCGGATCCAGGTCCTCTTCGACGAAACCATCCAAGAACACTTCCCCCTGGACGTTATCTGGTGTAGCGTTTCCGAAGTGAGTCGCCGTCTGGTTACTGTCAAGATCTAGCGTTTTCACACTCTTGGCGGCTCTTGATCTCTGCCAGCCTCTCGGCCAGAGAGCACACGTAGTCCCTCCCCTTCAGGCCATTCTCAAGGGGGGCGAGCCACTCCTTGGGCATCTGGCCGTATCCGTAATAGGCCCCTGCGATGGCGCCCGCCATGGCTCCAATCGTATCCGTGTCTCCCCCACAGTTGACAGCCACCACCACACTTTCTTTGAAGCTTCCGGTCAAGAGAAACGAGGCCAGTGCCGCCGGAACCGACCCCACGGAACTCACATCACAGGAGAACCGGGACACAATCCCTCGGATGGTATCCCTTGAATCTTTCCCACCCCTCATACCCTTGACCATGCGAAGGGCTTGGGCCATCTCTACGCTTGTGGAACTCACCGCTTCCACCAATGTGTCAACAAACTCTGCAGTTCTGACATGTCTGCCCTGAATCCCCATCAGGGTGGCCAGACCAACCGCCCTCGCCTGAACCAGAGCACCGGCGAGTCCCAGAGGATGATGGTGGGTGATCAGGGTGCATACCCGAGCCGCTTCTTCTAACCGGCCGGGATCATCGTAAAAGAAAAATCCGATAGGGGCAATCCGCATGGCCCCGCCATTGCCCCAGCTGTCTGTCCCGACCCTATCCCAAGCCACACCGCACCGCAATCGGTCCATAACCCCGTAGATCCGACCGCCATAGCCTCGCTGGGGGCTAAAATTGGCCAGGAATCTTGCGGCGGTGAGAGCCGGATCGAATTGAGGAAACTCCTCCAGACTCTCCATGATCCCGATCATCATTTCGGTATCATCCGTGTAGCCCCCCTCCCCCATTTCCGCGAGGAGCCCGTGAACCGATTGTATCATTCGGCAGTCCCAGCCCTCCACCGGACGGCCAAGGGCATCTCCCACAAATAAACCCATAGCAGATCCTTTGAACCGGTCCTTCAGAATCCCAACGTTCCCCGATCCTCCATTCCCAGGACTCACAACGCTGTGCCCCTCACACTTTCTTTCTCAATTCCAATCCCTTCGAAACCATCTCCAGCAGTTGATTGATTCGAAAGGGTTTGGCGATCTGGAGATCAACCCCGCTTTCTCTGATCTTGCTTCTTTCCAGGGTTGTTCCCCATCCCGTGATAATAACCACGGGAGTTGAGGGATTGATCTGCTTGACAGCCTTTGCCACCTGCCACCCTGAGACTTCTGGCATCCCCAGGTCTGTGAAAACCAGGTCAAAATCCCCCTTCTTGAAGATTTCGATCCCCTCTCCGCCGCCTGATGCGAGGGCTACACGATGGCCTTCCAGAGTCAGAATCTCGTATAGGTTGTTTCGAATCTGCTCCTCATCATCCACGACCAAGATCGATGCAAGTGGAGCGGTTTTCCTCTCGGGTCTCTCATACTCTGCAGGGGCCTTTCTTCGAGCCGAGGGAAGCCTCACGGTGAAACTTGTCCCTCTTTGCTCTCGACTCTTGATGAGGATTTCACCGCCATGCCGTTTGACAATCCCGTAGGAGACGCTCAGTCCGAGGCCCGAGCTCTGGGGACCCTTTGTCGTGAAAAACGGGTCAAACACGCGCTTTTGAATGTCTCGACCCATCCCGATTCCCGAATCCGTCACAGAGATCCAGCTAACATCCTCCTCAGCCCCCGTCTCAACCAGGATTTCACCCCCTTCAGGCATAGCGCTGATGGCATTGAACACGAGATTGATCAAGACCTCCCGCAGCTCTGAGGGATTTCCCAGAACAGGGGAAACCTCGCCCAGACTTTCTGTGATACTGATTTTGATACCCTTCGATTCGGCCTCGTCTTTCCAATGGGGGCGCGTCAACTCAACCACGTCTCTTACCACTTCATGGATGTTCACAATGACGAAGTCCTCCTGAGAACGGATCTTTGTGAACTCCTGAATCCTTCTGACCGTTTCTGCCGCATCCGATGCTGCCCTCTCAATGATGTCCAACCCCTCCGCGATTTGAGAATCGGTTTCTGTTCCTCGATCTGATGCTCCCCGCTCCAGATAGAGCTTGAGTAGTTGGGCCCTTCCCAGAATCGCTGCGAGCATATTATTGAAGTCATGAGCGACGCCTCCGGCCATTTCTCCAAGGGCCCGGAGTTTCTCCATCTGAATCGCCTGTTCCTCTCGCCGCTTTGCTTCGCTAACATCCCGAGCAACAGCCTGCACGCCGATGACCAGTTCGTCTGCTCCCTTAATGGGATTCATGGTCCAGCTGACATGTCGAATCTCGCCCGTGCCTTCTATAAGCCGGTTCTCGAAGCCGGCAAATCCCTTGCCATGAAAGATCGCCGTGATTTGCCGTCTCGTCTTTTTCAAGTCGTCGGGAACCACGTAATCATCCAGACACCCTCCGATCAACTCTTCGGCTCTTTTCCCGAAGAAAGCCAGACCAGACGGGTTGACAAAAGTAAAGACACGGTCGCGATCACACTGGATGATAATATCCCCGGAACGTTCCACAAGGCTTCGATAGAGGGCTTCGGACTCCCTGACTTTCTCCTCGAGTTCTTTCCTTCCCGTCACATCTCGAATAAAACTCAGGATTGCGAGGTCTCCCTGCCATTCGCACCTCACGACGCTCATCTCCACCCAGTGGATCTCACCCTCCTTGTCGAGGAGTCCGAAGTCGTACAGGCCTTGCCCCCCACTTGCCCCCTGGGGATCGGCATGAATGCGATTGACAATCTCTTCATCTTCTGGGATCACAAGGTCTCGCAGAGGCTTCCCAATAATCTCATCCCGTGGATAGCCCAGGAGTTGAAAAGCCCGAGAATTGGCAAACTCGATCTGCCCCTTTCGGAGAACGAAAATGACGTCCTCGGAGTTCTCAATGAGTGTTCTGTACCGTGCCTCTGAATCCCTCAGGGCTTCAGTTCGTGCCTCCACGATTTTCTCGAGGTTAGAGGCAAGCGTCCGGTACCTCTCTTCAGACTTCTTCAAGGCCTCTGTTCGTTCTTCGATCCTCTGTTCCAGATTGAAGACCAGGTCCTCCTTGTCGAGTCGCTCCTTTTCGTAGGCCTCGATAAGATCTCTTCCCAGGAGGGAGACAAGAAATCCTTGGATTCTCTTTGACAGGGCAGTCCTCGCCCACACCGCCTCAAAGGTGCACGCCGGCGCTCCTTTGGTCACACAGTGTGTCTCTGTGACGCGAATGTTCTCTGCTCCTGTAATGAGGCCGTAGCCTGTATAGATCCCAAGATTCCACTCACAGATATCCGGCGTGACCCTCACATCCCGTCGATAGTGGAGCTCAAATACCGCCTCTCCTCGCCTCCGGTTGATCACCCTGACCGTCTTGGTCCGATTGTATTTCCGATTCTCCTGGGGGACGCGAGCCAAGAAAAGGCGAGCAGGGAAAATTTTCGCCAGCGCGGAAATTCTCCTGAGGGAAGCCTCATGCTGCACAACCTCGATACCTGCCCGGTAGAGAGGTCGAGGTCCCGGCAGAATCTTTGAAACGTTGTGAAAAAACCTGAGAGAAAACTCATTGGAAACCCAGTAGTCCGGGTCGAGGAGGTGGCTCAGGGTGACCGGCACGATTTTTCCAGGCTCGTATTTGTCCTCTATCAGAAACTCACCATTATCAACGAGTCCCACAAGGAGTGAATCAACCGCATCCTTTCCCAACCGTGTAGAAACATGGTCGATGAGGGCTCTGAAATTGACGCACGAAACATCCCGGGTCATGAGGTTACTTGGTACGTACATGGAATACCATCCTGACGAAGAGCTTCGTGGAGTCAGCCTTTTCATACCAGGGCTGCAGAGAACCGCCTGACCTTTCCCTTGTTGCAGCCAAACCCACCCCGCTCATCCATCGACACGTTCTTTCGAGCAATTGAGAGAACATCCCCTCCTGGACGAAAAAGGCGGCTAGGTTCAACAAACCCATCCCGTAAAATTCATCCTAATTCGAGCATATTTCGCCGCTCCTGTCAACCAGATGGAACGGGATTGGATGGCATGTGGATGCCTTTGACGATCACTCTTCGAGTATGGCGTCTTGACTCGCAGAGGAGGGTCGACAGTTACGGATTTGTACTCTCAGTTTCTTGATTGAAAAGGGGTAGGATGGACATGGTAACTGCGTCATCGGAGTAAATCGCCAGTAGCATATAAGTAATTGATATTATCTCTGTTTTCTCTCAAGGCTGTCTCCATACTCCCTGCCATCTCCGGCATTCTTTTTGCGTTGGATGAGGCCCCGTTGTGGAGAGGAAGGTGAGTGAGGGAGGAACAGTCATGAGAAGAATACTAACTGCCGTAGTTTTTCTGCTATTTCTAACCCCTGTTGAGGCTGCCCATCTGGATCTTGCCTGGGATCCCAATACGGAGCCAGACCTCGAAGGGTACCAGGTATATTATGGGACACAATCCAGG
>CAYGBW010000010.1:0-5774 GCA_964348185.1 uncultured Thermodesulfobacteriota bacterium
CTGTTCCATTTCCAGGAGATCACGGATGAGAATATCGACTCCTTCCATTTTCACGGTGATCTCTCGTCCTATCCGATCACCGCGGTGATTGCCGTTCCTTTTGACACAAAATCTGGAACAATCCTGAGGGGGCGATATCTGTCCCCCGAGGAACCCCATCAGATTGTCAAACCTGAGGAGGTTATTGACGGCCTGCTCCAGAGTATTTTTCGAATAAAGAACGTCTTGGACGCCGTGATTTCTGTCGTGAGTCTAGCGACGATATTGGCCATGGTGCTGGTCTTTGCCCTCTCATTGCGGTTACGGCAGCGAGAGATCCAGACGATCTTCAAGCTGGGCTGTAGCCGGATGACGATTGCACGGCTTCTAGGGGCGGAGATTTTCATTATCGTGATCATCAGCGCAATCCTTTGCGGAGCCACGATCTTGCTGGTTGATTACTATGCCAATGATCTTGTGCGGATGCTTTTTATTCGGTAGAGAACCGATCCATGCCACGGCTTTGAGACACTCCGGGAGTCGATTCATAATTTCTGCCATGTCAGAGGTTCGGATCGACGGAGTCATGGAGTGATGGAGTAATGGGGAATGCGAAGGAACAAGAACCGGGGATATCAGAAATTACGAGTTTGGAACGATGCAATTGAATACTACCTACAAACGTGCGATGTCTTTGGCAAGTTTCCATACGAACTAAAGCGAGTGGCGAGCCAGGCCATAGCTTCGAGCGATTCTGTTCATCGGAACATTGCTGAGGGCTACTGTAGACGCTCGATTCATGAATATCTCAATTTCCTCAATATTGCACTTGGCTCACTTGGTGAATCAGTTCCAGGACTTCATGCTTGTCGAAAATCGAAACATATAGAGGAACAGGAATTTCATGAATTGGATAATCTAGCTTACAACTGGAAAATGGATTACCAAAACTCGTAGAAGCCTTGGAAGAAGAAAGAGAACGCAAAGAATGGACCGACCATTTGATGGTAAGGAAAACCAATTCTATCTATGGTGTCGAATAATGCAGTACTCCAACACTCCATCACTCCAATACTCCAACTCTAATGAAACTGAAAGAAGAGGGAGTCTCATGACACACAAGAAGGTTTTGTTAGTCACGAAAGCTCTGGCCTTCATTTATATCTCATGTGCGGCCATTGTCTGGGGCGGAGAATCCCCATCCGACAAACTGACGGTTTACGTTGTCAACTACCCATTGAAGTACTTCGCTGAGCGGATTGCGGGCGAGCATGCAACGGTTGTCTTTCCGGCTCCAGATGAGGTGGATCCGGCCTACTGGATGCCCGGCACCAAGACGATTTCAGAGTACCAACGCGCTGATCTTATTCTCCTTAATGGGGCGAACTATGCCAAATGGGTCAGAAAGGTATCCTTGCCTCAATTTCGACTGGTGAACACCTCGGCCAGCTTCAAGGACCAGTACATAGAAACCACCGAAATTGTCACCCATTCCCACGGCCCAGAGGGCGAGCATGCCCATGAAGCCCTTGCCTTTACGACGTGGATCGACTTAAGTCTTGCGGCCAAACACGCTAAGGCGATTGTAGAGGCATTGAGCCGCAAGAACCCGGCCCTGCGGGAGACCTTCAAGAGGAATTACGGGGCACTTGAGAAAGACCTGATGAGCCTTGACCGGGATATCAAGGAAATCGTATCCAGAGACCCATCCAAGCCTTTGATCGCTTCACATCCGGTCTACGACTATCTTGCAAGCCGCTATGGGCTCAACATAAGAAGCGTTCATTGGGAACCCGACGAGATACCGACTCGTGAACAATGGATCGAACTCCGAGATATTCTCAAGGACCATCCGGCCAAATGGATGATCTGGGAGGGAGATCCAATTCCCGAGCCAGTCGAAAGGCTGAAAACCCTCGGGATAAACAGCCTCGTTTTTGATCCGTGTGGGAACGAACCCGAACAAGGTGACTTCTTAGCCGTCATGCAAAAGAACGTGGAAAATCTGAAGATGGTTTTTCAGTGAAATAACATAAAATGAGAGCGAATTAGACATCAGCGCTTTGCTACTAGACAGGATAACCGAAGCGCTGATTCTATCCGTTGGGGACCGAGACGATTGCGTTTATTGATCCTTTTGAGTAAGGTCAAGATAGTGATATGAAACAAAAGGCCTGGATGCCAGGTTGGCAATCCATCTCTAGCTTCATGGCGAACGTCAGAAACAGAATGTTCAAACGCTCATCCCATCACAGGATCAGAGGGCATTTTATCGCTCTCTGTTTCCTTGTTGCCGTCCTGACACCCGAGTATCCTCATCTCCGTGCAACTGAAAAACCCCAAAACTCGACGACAGCACCCGTTGCAGAGGCCCTCTCCCGGCTCACCAGGTTGGGTCGGTTGATCGGGGTCTTCTCCCTGGAATTTGAGGTTCATGGCGTCTCCCTCCAGCTATCTGAGATGTTCGCCCACCTCGGACGGTTCCTTCCTCCTGTCATGTTGGATTGGAAGGCGACAGGGGAGGTGGTTTTCGATCTCGCCGTAGACGGAAGAGGCAACGATGAGTCAGCGGGGACGAGCGTCATTCTCCGCCTCCAGCTAAAGAATGTGGCATTCTCACGACCGGATTCAAACGACATGGGGGATCACATCGAGGGAGAGATCAATGTCATTTTGAACATCCCTTGGAAGCCGGATCAACCCACCTCTATTCAAGCAGACCTCAATCTGGAGACCGGGAGAATCGTTTTTGGGAAGGTCCCCTTCGATTTCGAAAAAGACCCTGTACGTCTCTATCTTCTGGGCTCTTACGACGCCCAAAAGCATGGGTTTCCTTCGTTGTCCGTTGGTTTCCACGCACCAACCCTCGGGCAGGGCACCATCACGGCCACACTGGAGAGCCTGGACGATCCTCGGGGCGAGGCGAGCGTTGCGATTGGTCCCCTCTCAAACGAGCGGGTCCTTGGTCTCTTCTTGAAGGAGCCCTTAGGCCGGGTTTTGCCGGTGTTGAAGGGGTCTTCTCTCAAAGGTCAAACTTCCCTCACCGCATTGATCCGTGGCTCTCGTGACCGGTACGCGATAGAAGGACGAGTTGAAACATCGGCCACAGAACTCGCCATCCCCACTCAGGAGATAAAGGCAAAAGCGGTGAAGATCCAACTGCCCTTTTCCATGGAACACCCCCATCTTAGGAAGGCCCCGGGTGGCAGGGGTTGGGATATGCCAAGGGACGGCCTCGTAGAGGTCGGTCAGATTGAGTGGAGATCTGAACAGTGGCGGAATGTGACCGTTCCGGTGGCCTTTGTGCAGGACACTCTTTTTGTGGGCCAGACGGAACTTCCCCTCCTGGGAGGAACCGTTACCCTCGGCGGCCGGCTCGAGATTGGTAACTTTGGTGTGACGATGCCGTTCTCCCTCCTTCGAAGCGTCTCCATGGAGCTGGGTATCAGGGATATCTCTCTGGAAGAAGAAACCTTTGGGCGCTTCCTCCCTGCTACACTCCTAGACTGGAAATTATCTGGAGCAACGGCTCTGGTTGAGGTTGAGACAAGAACCGGTCAGGAGCCAGAGGACACAGGCCTCCATCTCCATGTGGATATGAAGAATCTGGCCTTTTCAAGCCCTGGGGAGACGGAGCTTGGAGAAAACCTTGAGGGTGACATTCACATCGGTCTGAATATCCCTGAGCACCGGGACAGACCGTTCTCCTTTGAGGGGGAACTCGACCTGGAGGGCGGAGAAATCCTTGTGGGATCCTTTTATCTCAATCTCCGTGAAGACCCCCTTCGCCTGGGCGCTTCGGGAGCATATGACCCCAAAAACCATCAGCTTCCTTCCCTTTCGGTTCAGTTTCACGCGCCAACCCTCGGGAAGGGGACGATTACGGCCGCCCTGGAAACCCTGGATGGCCCCCGGGGTAACGTTGAGGTTGCTCTTGACCCGATCACAAACGAGCGGGCTTTTGAACTCTTTGTAAAAGAGCCTTTTGGCCAGGTTGCACCTCAGTTGAGAGATCTATCCATCAACGGTGAGACTCGTGTCACCGCCTCGATCCGGGGATCTCCCTCCCGCTACTCGATCCAAGGATTGCTCGAAACAAGGGCCAGGGACCTCACAATCCCTAGCCACGCGATAAAGGCAAAAGGGGTGGAGATCCGCCTCCCCGTCTCTCTCCATCATTCTCAGGCTGAGGGAGCCGCGTCCAGTGAGGGCTTGAACGGCTCCATGACGGGTCTCGTCAAAGGAGCGTGGATTCAGTGGAAATCCCAGGAGTGGCAGGATGTGACCGTGCCCCTGATCCTCACGGAGAACACCCTCTTTCTTCCTGAAGTGATGAAACTCCCAATCTGGGGAGGGGTTGTGATCCTCGAGGAAGCAAGAATTCGCAGTCCCTATGAGAAATCCAGGGAGATCACACTGAGATTGAGACTTGAGGGACTCGAATTTTCTGAGATAACGAGAACATTTACTCCCCTTTCCCTTCCCGGTGTTTTGGAAGGCGATTTTTCTGAGATCAGGGTTTCAGCAGACAGATTGGCTACCCGTGGAAACCTGACGATTCATGCCCTTGGGGGCCAGATCGAAGTCCGCGACTTCAATGGGACCACCCCCTTCTCTCGTTTCCGAGAGGTCTCCATGGATGTGCTCCTAAAGGATCTCGATCTTGAGGAGGCGTCCCGTTCCTTCAAATTCGGCCAGATGGGCGGTCTCGTTCAGGGCCGGGTTGAAGATTTGACCTTCTCTTTTGGTCAACCCGAAAGATTCGAGTTCGAGATTCAGTCCGTAAAGAAAAAGGGAGTCCGGCAATACGTCAATGCCAAGGCAGTAAATAACCTCTCTATCCTGAGCACGGGCTCACCGTTCTCTTTCAAGAGAGGGGTTCTTCGATTCTTCAAATCCTTCCCGTATGCTAAGCTGGGGATTTATTGCAAACTGGAGAATGACATCTTTACCCTTCGGGGCACCATTCATCAAAGGGGGGTCGAGTACCTGATCAGGAGAGGGGGGTTAGGAGGCATTGATGTGGTCCAGAGGGATCCGGAAAATAAGATTCGATGGAAGCAGATGCTCCGCCGACTGAAAGCGATCGGTCGAGGCATGGGAGAGGTGGAGGTTTCACCTCAGCAATGATCGTGCACGAGGTATTCGACCCACATTTGCAACGGGATCTTTTGGGGGAGAAAGGAGGAGAGAATGATGAAGAGGTTCCCTATTTATTTTGCTATTCTGCTCTGCCTGATTCTGATCATGGCCTGCGTGACGGTGAATATCTACTTTCCGGCAGGGGAGATCCAACAGGCTGCCGAGGAGATCGTTGATGAGGTGCGGCCCGAGCAAAACCCGGACAAGGGTGGTTCCCTTGAACGAATCGACCTCCCGTGGTTCGTTCGTTTCGTTGGATTCCTCGGTCCAGGGGTTGCCTTGGCTCAGGTCGACATCGACATTTCGACCCCTGCTATTCGGGCGCTGAGAGACTCCCTTGCCGGTCGCTTCGAATCCCTGAAGGGGTTCTACAGCCGGGGCGCTTTGGGGGAGAACAACCGGGGCTATGTTGAGGCTCGAGATCAATCCAGTCTCAACCTCAAGGAGAAGGCCGATCTGAGAAGACTCGTCGATGCCGAGAATGGCGACCGAAAGGCCCTTTACACGGAAATCCTTGCGGCGAACAACCTGGAACCGGGTTTTCTCGACGAGGTTGAGAAAATCTTCGCCAACAGCTGGAGAAAAAAGGCCGTCCCAGGCTCACCGATTCAGAAAGATGACGGCACCTGGGCGACGAAATAGCCGTTTGGAGG
>CAYGBW010000011.1:0-10466 GCA_964348185.1 uncultured Thermodesulfobacteriota bacterium
AGCCCCTCCATCTCCCGAAAGGTCGCCTCGTAGCGCCCCCTGGATGCGGTCAGTCCCCCGAATTCGTCAAGAATATCGATGTGCTTCTCCGCCTTCTGAAGGCTTTGGTGCTCATATTGCCCATAGACGGAGAGGAGGGCTTCTCCGATTCTCGATACCGCGGCGAGGGTGGAAAGGTCCCCATTCACGGAGACCCGGCTTCTGCCAGAGCGCATGAGGGTCCGCTTGATCACGATCTCCTTTGTATCTTCAACCCCCATCGTCCGAATCTTCTCCTCAACCAGCGGCTCCTCCGAGATATCGAACAGGGCCTCAACCGTGCCTTGTTCGGCCCCAGTCCTGATCAGTTCATCAGAGGAGCGATCCCCGAGAAGCATGTTGACGGCATTGATGATGATGGACTTTCCCGCTCCGGTTTCGCCTGTCAGGACATTCAGGCCTTTTGAAAAGGCAATGTCAACCTCGTCGATAATGGCGACGTCCTTGATCCGAAGCTCCACTAGCATGGCTTCTGTATGAGGCCTACCTCTCCCCCCACCCCAGCTTGGTTCTCAGAACCTCGAAATACCCCTTGTAGGGAGACTCGATCAGTAAGACCCGTGCCGGCGCCTTCTCCACCTCCACGGTATCGCCCCGTTCCATGGGAAAACCCACCTGCCCATCAACGGTCAGAAAGACTTCCTCGCTTTCCGATTCCAACGTGGTTCTGATGACCGCATCGTCTGGGATGATAATGGGGCGATTGGTGAGGGTGTGCGGACAAATCGGAGTGATGATGATCGTTTTCAAAGAGGGATAGACAATGGGTCCTCCAGCTGAAAGAGAGTAGGCTGTCGAACCTGTCGGGGTGGACAGGATCAGGCCGTCTGCTCTGAATGTGGTGACATACTCTCCGTTGATCGTCGTCCTCAGATAGATGATTCTGGCCAGGGCACCCTTGTTAATGACCGCATCGTTGAGGGTTCGAAATGCCGCCACGTGCTCCCCATTCCGGACCACCCTTGCCCTCAATGCCACCCTGTCGTGAGTCCGAAACTCGCCCTTCAGGACATTTTCCAAAACCGGGAAGAGTTCATCCCGAGTGACCTCCGTGAGAAACCCAAGTCCTCCCAGATTGACGCCGAGGATGGGAATCTCGTTTTCGCCGATCCGTCTGATCGCACTGAGAAGGGTTCCATCGCCTCCCAGGACGACCAGGAGATCGAGGGAAGCCGAGATCTCCCCGTTCGGCCAGGAGGGGACCCTGCCGATGGCGGCGGTCAACTCTTCGTCGACAAAAGCCTCAACCTTTCGCTCTCCCAACCAGTGAACCAGGTTCCTGACGACCGCAACGGCTTCCCTGTTATTCCGTTTCCCAATGATTCCAACCTTCTCCACAAGCCTCGACATCGACCCCTTGCTCTCCCCGAAAAAGATCGGTCTCGGTTGCCCTGGAGGGGAAAAACCCTTCCTCCGGGTGGAACCGTCACTCCACAGACTCTAATCCTTAACACGGCCCCTATCCAAAGTCAACGGGCTGTTGCCAGAACCAAGACCCCTCTAAGGGGTCGTCAGAATGCCCACTTGGCGCGGGTGCAATTACTCCGAATGAAATGAAGAGCCTCATTACCGTGCGTGACAGAATGTACTGCCGAAACGACGGTCTGAATCCCTGGATTCATCAGGAGTGCGACGAGAAAAGGAAAAGGGGCCTTTGACAGTAGCCTTCTAACCGAAGTTGACAGGAGATCTCCCGGGTAATCAGGGGCGAAAGACCGCTCTGACGCTTTTCCTTTCGACAACCGCCTTTTGCAACCCGTGAGGGGAAAGATCCTTCTCAGAGGGGAAAAGACAGTCCCTCCTTTGGCCCCTTCCGGCAGGGATTGACCTCGGGTTGGCAGGAGGAGCACAGGTTGCTTGCTATTTGCTTCTCTTTTCGTTCGCAACCAGCGCGGCCCCCAGGGCACCGACAATCTGAGGTTCCGAATGGACCTTCAAGGAAAGACCCAATTTCTCTTCCAAGGCCCTAACCACACCGATATTCTTGGCCACCCCGCCCGCCATGGCTACCTGCCCGTCAACGCCAACCCGCTCTAAGAGGCCTAGGGTCCGGTCTGCCACCGCATTATGGAGTGCGTGTAGGATATCATTGACGGCCTTGCCCTCTGACACGAGAGAGATGACTTCTGATTCGGCAAAGACGGTACACACGCTGCTGATTTCGATGACATTCTGGTAATTGAGAGACCGCTGCCCCATCTGATCGAGATCCACATCGAGGGCACGGGCCATCACCTCGAGGAACCGCCCCGTCCCTGCGGCACATTTGTCATTCATGTCAAAGGACGCCACACGCCCCTTCTCGTCGATCCGAATCACCTTGGTGTCCTGGCCACCGATATCGATAATGGTCCGGCACCCGGGAAAGAGAAAATGGATCCCCCGGGCAATGCAGGTGATTTCTGTAACATTTTCATCGGCAAAATCGAGAATCTCCCTGCCCGAGCCTGTCGAAACCACACGAAGCACATCCCCCTTGGCTACCCGGGCGCGGCGAAGAGCCTCTCCAAAGGACCGGTGAGAGGCATCCCTGCTGTCTCCCCCAACAAGCCCGATGGAATAGGCCAGCACCCCCTGGCCCTCTTCGAGGAGCACCGTTTCCACTGAGAGAGATCCCACATCCACACCGGCGGTTATCATGACCTCCGTTCCTCTCTACCCTCGTTCCTCACCCCATCAGAGTCCTGCTCGAAGGATAAAGGATCAAGGACAATCCTGACTTCCTCATCTTTCTTTCCAAAGGGGCTTCCGTTTTTCCATGAAGGCCGAGAGCCCCTCCTTGGCATCTTCGGTCCCCATCAAGCCGTTTATGTAAATGATCTCCGAGTTTTGAAGTCCCCTCTCGAAGTCCACATCCAACCCATGCCTGATGGCCGTTTTCGCCCATTTGAGAACAGCCGAACTCTTGTCGGTCAAACGCTCCAGAAACCGCGCAAGGGCCTCGTCTAGCTCTTCATGGGGGACCACCTGATTGACGAGGCCGATTCTTTCGGCTTCCGCCGCACTGATGGTATCCCCGGTGAGGAGCAATTCGTAGGCCTTCTTTGCTCCCATGATCCGGTGAAACCAGGCCACGGCCATGGAGGGATAGACACCCACCTTGACTTCCGGCTGTCCAAATGTGGCCTTATCCGACGCAATCACCATATCGCAGAAGGCCGCCACCTCGCACCCTCCACCCAGGGCCATTCCATTGACCACAGCGACCGTGGGCACATCGAGCGTCGACAGGAGCCGGAAGATCCTGTGGAACACCTCGATCATCTCATCCATTTTATCGGGCGTGTGGTCTCGCACGTCCACACCAGAGGAGAAGGCCTTGTTCCCGGCCGCGGCAAAAACCAGGGCCTTCAGCCCCCTCTCCTTCTTTACCCTCTCTATCGCCTCATTGATCTCCTTGATCGTCTCGATGTTCAGGACATTAAAAGGAGGCCTGTTGAGGGTAAGGGTGGCTACAGAGTCCTTGATCTCGAACAGAATGTTTTGAAAGCTCATCGACCTCTCCTCCTGTGATCCGTGCCTTGTTTTCGTTCCTCTCGTCGCTACCCCTCTTTGCTCCGTATTCGAACCCTTGCGATCAGAGCTTGAGCGGATTCGGGGCACTCATTTCCATTCTTTCACAAAGCCCGGTTTTTCTCAAGCCTTTTGCCCCGGTCGCAGCCGATCCGAGATGAAGGCGTAGTTTCTTACTAAAAGACTTCTTTGCATTTTGCGAAGAAGTTAAAAATACGAAACCCGAATTTCGAATCTCGAAACAAATTCAAAATTCCAATCTGTCAATGACCGAAACAAGGGGTATCGGAATCGTTTCCAGTTTCGGATTTTGGTCATTCGAATTTGTTTCGGATTTCGGGTTTCGATATTCGGATTTTGTTGCGGCCGAAGGCCGCATTAGGGGAATATCCGAAGGTCAGAGAAGTGCCTCGCCTCCCCAATCGGTGCAGAAGCGCTAACTTAAGAAATCAGTTCAATTTAGTTTTGCATTGAATATCGAATATCGAACATGGAATTTCGAATGATGAGGTTTTCTTGTCCGTTTTTCTAGCGGTTTTTGCGCTTGTCACAAAAATCTATCAAGCGCTCTTCAAGATCAAATGTTTTGCTCTCCTTCGACATTCATTATTCATTGTTCGATATTCGATATTCTAACCTCATGAGAACTAATAAGACTATCTCAACCACCTAAAGACCATGTTTATCCCTTAAGAGCTAGCGCCTATGCCCAATTCCTCTGATCGACCCCTATCCTTCCTCCGCTGGCTTCTCCAGTTTGAGCCTTCCCCCCAACCCAGACGAGATGGATACGCTGCCCTCCCTGTCTACGATGACCGCCTCCGTACGGGGCAGGCGTTCTATCAGGTCCATCCCCTTCTCCGGTCCCATAACCAAGACCGCAGTGGCCAGGGCATCTGCCCAAACCCCTTCGCTGCTCAATACGGTGACGCTTTGGCACTTTCCCGCCGGAAACCCCGAAAAAGGGTCGAGAATGTGGTGATAACGAACCCCATCCTTTACGAAGAACCGTTCGTAGTCTCCAGAGGTTGCGAGGGCGCTATCATTGACCTCGAGGGTAGCCAAAAGCTTTGAATCATCTCTTGGATTCTGTATCCCGACCTTCCAAGGGGCTCCAAACCTGGAGCCCCCAACCCGGAGATCACCGCCGGCGTTCACAATCAGATCCCTGAACCCGCGGGCCAGAAGAAAATCGAAAGCCCGATCTACACCATATCCCTTTGCGATCCCTCCCGGGACGATCTCCATCCCCGCCTTTCTCAGAAAGAGACTCCCCCTCTCCTCGTCCATCTCAAGGTTTTGGTAGCCGACCAGACGGAGCGCCCCTTCCACCTCCTCTTTTGAGGGGATCCGGTCTTCCTTTCGACACTGGCCCCAAAGGGTTACCAACCTCCCCACCGTCACATCAAATGCTCCTTCAGACAGGGCAGAGGTTTCCAAGGCCACCCGGATCACGGCCAGGAGATCCTCATTAACCGTTACCGGTTCAATGCCAGCATTCCGGTTGACCCGCGAAACGTCACTTCCCGCAATCCATCGGCTCATGAGCGCCTCGATTCGCCGGAGCTCCTCGAACGCCCCCTTGAAAGCCTCATCGGTCAAACGATTCTCATGGGCGACCAGGGTAATCTCAACCACCGTCCCCATGATGAACTGCGTCCGTTTGAGTACCCGGGGTTTCCGGGTCTTGCATCCGGGAAAAGACAGGAGAAGGAGAAGAAGAATAAGCCAATGAAGGTGACGGCAACTTTTCATGAGACTCACCGTTCCTTTAGAGTCTAACCTCTTAGCACGTCAGCCCTACCCTGTCAAGGCAGGCCTGAACCCGACGCCTTTCCTGGAATTTCCTGAGTTTTTGTCTTGACATCCCGGACCCTTTGGACTAGTCTGAGACATGTGAAAAAATGGTCAAGCCGTTCAGAGGGAGGGTTTCCGAACAATGGAGATTGAGAGAATCGGCGTGTTGGGCGCCGGGACCATGGGCAGCGGGATCGCTCAGGTTGCGGCTCAGGCAGGTTTTCAGGTCGTGATGCGAGATGTGGATGAGCGGTTTGTGAACGCTGGGCTGGAGGCAATCGAACGTTTTCTCGTCCGGAGTGTAGAAAAGCAAAAGACCACGGAGGCCGAAAAGAAGGAGATCCTCGGCCGAATCAGGGGAACCGTCTCAATGGAGGAGATGGCCGATGCGGATTTCGTGATCGAGGCGGTTCTGGAAGACCTGGAGCTCAAAAAACGGGTCTTTGCCGAACTCGACCGCCTCTGTCGGCCCGGGGTGATCCTCACCTCCAACACCTCTTCCATGTCGATCACCGAGATTGCGGCTGCCACGGGCCGGCCAGACCGCGTCGCAGGGATGCACTTTTTCAATCCCGTTCCCCTGATGAGACTCGTCGAGGTGATTCGTGGATTCGAGACCAGTGATAGAACCGTCCAGATTGCCATAGACCTCGCCCAGAGGATGGGAAAGGAGCCGGTGGAGGTCAAAAAGGACAGTCCCGGGTTTATCGTCAACCGGGTCCTGATGCCCCATGTCATCGAGGCGGTACGCCTCGTCGAGGAGGGGGTGGCATCGATGGAGGATGTAGACAAAGCGGTAAAGCTGGGTCTCAACTATCCCATGGGCCCCTTCGAGCTGATGGACCTTACCGGGATCGACATCCTCTACCATGTGACGGAATACCTTTTCAAGGAGCTGAACAAGGAGAACAAGTGGGTCTCTCCCCAGTTGGTGAAGACAATGATTCGAGCCAACCGGTTGGGACGGAAGACAAAGGCTGGGTGGTACGACTACGAGTGATGGATCCACCATTCGAGGGAATGTTCAAATCGTTCGATCGGTGCGCTTGTTCGATCGCTTCGCTTGTTCGATAGTCTGGGTTGTTCGAGGCGTTCAATCGCTTCGTTCGATCACTTGCGTTCGTTCAAGACGCGAAACAACACGATCATCGAGCACCTTTGCCCTCTTGCTCGCTTCGTCTGTGTTCTAACGATTCGAACGCCTTGAACGCCTTGAACGTTTTGAACACTCTCGATTCAAACGAGGCCGCCGAGGGCGGCCGGTCGAACGATTTGAACAATTCGAACGGTTTTTATCCAACAGAAGGAGGTTTCACCCATGTATACAAGGTCGTTCATCCCCTATCGGGGTTACTACAGCTCTCCTTTTGCCCGGTGGCAGGGGAGTCTCCAGAATGAACATTCGGTTGAGCTCGGCGCAGCCACGGCCAAGAGGTGGCTCGCCGAGAAGGGTTACGACGCCAAAATGTTCGACTACCTCTTCCTCGGGAAAACGATCGGGCAGCTCCATACCTTTTATGCGGCTCCCTGGGCTGCGGCTCTCATCGGGGCCACCGAGATTCCGGGGTGCCACATCTCCCAGGCCTGCTCCACCTCAACGACCTGCATCAACGGGGCGGCCTCAGGGGTCGAAACCGGCCTTTACACCACGGTCTTCACCCTCATGACGGATCGAACCTCCAATGGTCCCCACACCGTCTGGCCGAACCCCCTTGGGCCAGGGGCCCAGGTAATCGCCGAAAACTGGCTGATGGACAATTTCGATTCTGACCCCTGGGGAGGGGTTCGGATGGTTCAGACCGCTGAAAACGTGGTGGAGAGAGTTGGTGGGATCACCCGGGAGGACTGCGACGAGGTGGCTTTCAGGCGCTACGAGCAGTACAGGGACGGCCTTGCCAATGACCGGGAGTTCCAGAGACGGTACATGTTTCCGGTGGAATACAGAAAAAGCAAAAAAGAGACGGGGAGCCTCGAGGAGGACGAGGGGGTCACCCCGACCACCCGGGAAGGGCTGGCCGGCCTCAAGCCTCTGATCCCGGGAGGGGTCCACACCTTTGGGGCCCAGACCCATCCCGCGGATGGTAACTGTGGCATCATCGTGACGACCCGGGAAAGGGCCCGAGAACTCAGCATGGATCCCAAGGTGGAGATCCAGATCGTCTCCTACGGTTTTGGCCGCGCCCCCAAGGCGCATATGGCCATGGCCGTGGTGCCAGCCGCAAGGATGGCTCTGGAAAAGGCCGGGATTGACGTGGGAGATCTCAAGGCCATCAAGACCCACAACCCCTTTGCCGCCAACGACATCTACATGGCCAGGGAGCTGGGAATCGATGTGATGGGATTCAACAACTACGGAAGCCCCATCATCTTTGGGCATCCCCAGGGACCGACCGCAGGCCGTTGCGTCATCGAACTTATCGAGGAAGTCGTTCTTCTGGGCGGTGGGTATGGCCTGTTCACGGGCTGCGCCGCCGGAGACACCGGAGCGGCCCTGGTTGTCAAGGTATCTGCTTGAAGGTGTAAGAATAAGCGACGGTTGCCTAGGGGAGATGGGTGTGGGGTTCGGCTGTGAGTCGACCCATGGTCAACAAATCCGAAGCACGAAATCCGAAATACGAAACAATTTTGAATTCTCTAAATCCAAAGGCGCTAAACAAGGTTTTGCATTTTTGTCATTTGGTATTAGCATTTGTTTCGGATTTCGATATTCGGATTTCGAATTTGCGAAGCGAGAGTCACCGCTTGAGGGGGATGGTTTTCGTCCTTTCCGCCTGGTGGCGTTAAAGAAACCGGCAAATTCGATGGTTGACACCCGTCTGATTTTTGGTGTATAAAGCCATAACCGCCCTGAAGAGCGATTCTCCATAGGGGGAAGTCGCGAGGCCGATTTATGAGCAGACCCTTTCACAGGATACGCTCCGGTTTGATACTGGCTCCATGGGTCATCGGCTCGGTCCTGGGGCTGTCGGCTCACGGCCAGGAGCCCCTCCGGGTGGCCATCTTTCCCTTTCAATTCCACGCCAAGGAGAGTCTCGACTACCTCCAGGACGCCATCTTCGTGACCATTTCCGGCCGGCTCATCGAGTCGGGTGAGATCGAGGTTGTCGAGCGGCGGACCCTGGCAAAGGCCCTGCCCGGCGGCGGGGCTTCCGAGATCACCGTCGAAATGGCCCGGAAGATCGCTGAGAAGTTCAATGCCCACTATGCGATCGTCGGTGACCTGGCCAAAGTGGGGGAGTTCGTCAATGTTGACGCCAGGCTCGTCGGTATTGGAAAACCGGGCCCACCTCTTGGACTTTCCTCCCAGTACCGGGGCCTGGAAGATGCCATGGACGGACTCGCCGAATTTGCCGACAGGATTCAGCGCCGTCTCGTCCTGGCCTCCACGACACCGGAAGAAGAGGAGAAACCCCCGGAGAAGTCGACGATCGGGTCCCTCTACGAAAAGGTCGTGGAAGGGATCCGGGGGGAGAAACCCCCGCCTCCTCAGGCTCCAAGGGGGCTTGAGTCCCTCCAGACCCTGCCCACCTCTCTGAGAGGGGTCGGCGTGGGGGATGTAGACGGGGACGGATCCAAGGAGATCGTCCTGATGGACAGCAACACCCTCTGGATTTACAAGCAGACCGGCGGGCGGTTGCGATTGTTCAGAAAGATCGAGGGCCACCGGAACGACAAGTTTCTCACCCTCGATGTGGCCGACGTGAACCGGAACGGTCTTTCCGAGATCATCGTGAGCAACTTAAGGTCAGCGTTGCTCCGTTCCTTCATCCTGGAATTCGAGGAGAAAAGGATCCGGAAGGTCAGCGACCGGGAGCCGTGGTTTCTCCGGGTCATCGACAGCCCCACAACGGGGCTGCGCCTGGTGGGCCAGAAGATGGGGGTGGATCGAAGCCCCTTCGGCGGGATCTACTCCTTTACCTGGAAAGACAAAGGGTTCCATCCCGAGCAGCAGCCCCTGATGAAAAAGGAGATCCCGGTTTTCGGCTTCAACATCGGCGACGTGGAGGGCCGGGGCGAGGCGAGCGTTGTCTACATGGACTATCACGATCGGCTACGGGTACTGAACCGGGAGGGGGCCTACCGGTGGGAGAGCCGGACATCCTATGGGGGCTCTGACATCTCCTACTCCCTCAGTAGCGCTGCTGAGGGGGAACAGAAGCGGGTTTATATCCCTCCCCGGCTGCTTCTCAAGGACCTGGACGGGGACGGTGCCTCCGAGGTCATCGTGAGTCGAAACACCTTCAAACTGAACATCGTGACGAGACTGAGGATGTACGATCGGGCAAGCCTTGTCGATCTCGCCTGGCAGGGCCTGGGTCTCTCCGAAAGCTGGGGGACTCCGGAGATCTCAGGGCACATCTCAGACTATCAGATCGCAGACGTTGACAACGATCGGAGGGACGAGATCGTCATCACTGCCGTTTCAAAGGGACCCCTGAGAAGCGGGGCATCGAGCTCCCTGCTCGTCTACGAGCTTTTCTGAATCAAGGATGGGGGAGAGAAATTTTTTTCCCATCTATTGAATTTTTTTCTTGACAAGACCGATTTTTCGGTGCTATAAGAAGTTCTAATTGATTCTGGGGGAAACGGGGGCAGATCTCTACCGCCCTTCCCCGTGGGTCTGGAGGGGAAGGGGCGGATGCCAATAGAGAAATCCCCAAGGGAGAGGAGGTGAACCACGGATTTTGGCCATTGGGGCCTGTGGTTTCTTGGGCATGTGCCCAAAACTAAAATCGTGATTTGAGGAGGTAAATGATGAAAAAGATACTTATTTTGGCTGCCGCAGCCGTTCTTGTGCTGGGCATCAGTACGCCGAGCTGGGCGGTTTCCGACTTCGCCATCGGCGGGAACATCCAGTTTGAGACCGGCTGGCTGCTCACCGACATCGGGGATAAGGACGTTGCCCCTGGTCTAGCTGGTGAACCCTATGAGGGAGGGGAACCGGGGATCGATGACACGACCGACTTTTTCGCCGATATGGACGGCGGGAGCCGGATCAACTTCAAGGCCACCGTAGGCGATGTGACCGGGTTCTACGAGTTCGGCATCGATGGGAGCTCGGCTGACAACAATGTCGATACCCGTCATATCTATGCCGAGTGGGACGCCGGGGGTTT
>CAYGBW010000012.1:0-24762 GCA_964348185.1 uncultured Thermodesulfobacteriota bacterium
CTTCTTCCGACTTTCCCGTGAGGTCAGTGAGGAGCTTTGATGCCTCCTCCTTCAACCTTTCATCCTCCGCTAACGCGCTCAAATCGGCCTTGAATTTCGGATCAGAGAACGTCCCGGAAATCACCACCGGCACCATCAAACCAGATCTCAGTTGGGTCTCACCCTGACCTTTTAGAGTGGGCACCACTTTGGGTTCCACCCTGTAATCGATGGTCTCCCCGGGGAGGTCCACCTTCCCCTTTCCCACAACCCTCAGGAGGGGCGAGGCCAGATACATGCTCGGATTGTCAACAAGGCCGTTTTTGATGGTAAAATTGCCTTTGAACTCTGAGAATTCTGTCCGGGGTTTCTTGTCCTCGGCAAGCTTGAAAGCGGCCGCGACGTTTCGGGCCATTTGGGCGATATCGAATCCCACAATCGCCCCGTCCGTAAAGGCGAACTCCCCGGAGCCATTCAGGGTCCTTTTGACTTCGTCTGATTCCGTGCCTTGGGCCCAGATATCTGCCGCAAAATTCATAACGCCCTCGAGTTTGTCCGTGTACCCGAGATCCTTCAGGAGGGGGCCTGCCTGGACCCCTTCCAGATGTTGGGCGGTTTTGAATTTGGGTGTATCCTTCTGAACGTTCAGGGTGACCTTGCCCGAAAGAGCGCCTTTATATAGGTTCATGGAAAAGGGGTCCACCTGGATGATTCCATTCTTGGCGTTGATTTTGAGGTTCACATTGGATACATGGGCTCCCTGGATCTTCAAGCGCCCAATCCGGACCGTCCCGTCCATCACGAGTCTCCGTAGGGGCGTGTAGCCCGGTTTTTTCTCCTCCTTTTCTTCGGGGCCCTTGCCCGGGCTTGGCTTCTCCTTTTGTATGGCTTCGGCTGAGGGAGGAAGGTATCGATCCCCATCGATCTGATCCAGATCGAGGGCAAACGAAAGCACCGGTTTTTCAAACTCTTTGGCATCAAGGGCAAAGGTCAGGGTAGAGTCATCTACCTTGAGAAGCCCATCCTTCAGGGCCACGGCCTCGGGTGTTCCTGCAACCGTGGCCTTCAATGACATCTCCTTGAGTGTATTGGGGTCCCGGGTCATTGTAGAAAGATCGACCCCAATCGCCTTGGCCACCTGGCGGGGCGAAAAAGGCTTGACCTCCATGGCCATATCGAATTGAGGCTTTTCCCCAAGGCCGGAAATCGCCCCTTGAAGTCGGGCATCAAGGCTACCCAGTGCGCTGGCATTGATGGTTATCGGGACCCTTCCCGACCCTGGGGGCCTGCCGAGGGGACCCACTTTCCCCTCAATCTCCAGAGGCTGACCATCGAGCCGGGCAGAAAGTTCAAAAACGATCTCCTCATCCAGGGAAATCGAGTCAAGGCCGAGGTTGATCTCGGTGAGACGCTGTTCAGTCCCTTTCCTGTGATCGATCCATACCAGCTCACCCGAGGTGATGGCGAACTCTCCCACCTCGATGTTCTTGATGGGCAGGGGAGTCGTCTTTTCGGGGGCCTCACGGGTTTCGGGCTTCTCCGGTTTCTGTGGTTCCTCAAGATCCTCCCAATTCCCTCGACCGTTTCTGTCCCTTTCCAGAACAATTCTGGGGCCATTCACCACAAATCGTTTGACCCGAAAATCACGGGATATCAGGGGAAGGAGCTTCACTCTGACCTCAAAATGCTCCACGGAAACAAAGTCCTTCTCCTTGAATCCCTCAGCATTGCCGAGATGCATATCAGACAGGGACACCCCTGCCCAAGGGAAGAGGCTGAGATCGATCTCTCCCCCGATGGAGAAGGGCCTCCCCGTGGATTCGGTCACCATGCTTTCAATCTGGGGCTTGTACTGATTGATGTCGACAAAATGGGGAAGGATAAGAAGCAGCGCAATGATCAGAACAATCAATCCCCCCACTACAATGCCAACCCATTTCAACAGCCTGACCATCATTCCCACCTCCTTATTCTGAAAAACACGCCTATTTAAATCTTAGTGCTCTGTTTCAGACCGTGTCAAGATGAAAACCCTCGATCAGGTCAGGGGCGGTTTGTCTGCCCCAAGGAAACCCCCCTCGAATGATGCGAACTCTTGATGGATTACAGCCCCATATCTCTTTCCTCTTCTGCAATACATTCCTCCAGGATTTTCATACCTTCATCGATCTCTTTCTTCCCAATCGTGAGAGGTGGGGCGAACTCAAGTGCCGATCCCATGAGCTTGATAATGAGTCCCTTCTTTTTGGCGCGATGGACGAGGTTGTTTAGCCGGTCCAGGGGGAAAGGCGCCCTACGCTTCTTATCGGAAGTGAAATCGATGGCAGCCCACAAACCGGTTCCTCTTGTCTCACCCACCGTAGGATGGGATTCCAATGATTTCAAGCACTCCAAGAAATACACGCCCATTTCATGGGAGTTTTGAACGAGGTTCTCTTTTTTCATGATCTCAACGACCTTCAACCCTGCGGCACAGGAAACCGGATGGCTTCCATAGGTGTGAAGATGATTGATCATCTCTATCGGTGCCATAACGTTATCCGTACATCCAACGGCTCCCAGAGGAACGTAACCGCTCGTCATACCCTTTGCCATGGTGATCATATCCGGTTGAATATCGAAATGATCGATGCCGAACCACTTGCCCGTTCTCCCGAATCCGCAGATAACCTCATCGATAATGAGTAGAATTCCGTAACTGTCACAGATTTTTCGGACAATGGGCCAGTATTCCTCCGGAGGGGCCAAGGCGCCAAATCCCTGCTGAATGGGCTCCCCAAGGAAGACGGAGATCCTCTCGGGACTTTCAAACTCGATGGTCCGTTCGATGTCTCTCGCACACGCCAAATCACAATTTGGGTAGGTCAAATGGAGGGGGCAACGATAACAGTAAGGAGAGTCAACAAATACCGCTCCTGGAGCAAGAGGCTCCATGATCTGCCGCATCGGCAGTACCGTCCCCAGTGCCATTAATGCGCCCCCCGTGACGCCGTGGTAAGCCCCCCTTCGGGCAACCACCTTGAACCGGTTTCCCTCTCCCCTGAAGTAATGATAATGCCTGGCTATTTTTATGGCGGACTCAACAGCCTCGGATCCATCGCAGACGAAAAAGAACTGCTGGATTCTCTCGGGGGTAACATCCGCCAGAGCTTCTGCAAATCTCATCGCTGGCAGGTTTGCATATTGCATTGGCGTGAAATAGGGGAGATCACATATTTGATCATACACGGCTTGTGCGACCTCTTTTCGTCCATAGCCAACATGGACGGGCCGAGTCACGCCAGAGACAAAATCGAGATAACCCTTCCCATCTTCATCGAAAACCCGAACACCTTCTCCCTTCACAATGGTCGTTATGCCTTTTTTGAGTTCGTCTCTGGGCGTCCGATGAAGAATAAGGTGAGACTTCTCATCCATTGTCTTCCCCTCTGTAATTACATTCATGGCGTCCAGTAGTCCAAAAGCCACCGCCCTTGTTCGTTGGACTCTGAGAACGAAAGATTCGATGCTTACCCGTCAAAACATCGCCTATCCCAAGAAGGGGAGTTTGTTAAGGGGAAAAACGCAGTCAGCGGGATTCTGCTTCCTCTTTCCCCAATACTCGACAGGATGCCTGCCCCTGCCCGGAGGCGGGATGAAAGGCATCCTCGAGAGGGAGAGGATAAAAGGTCTTGCGGGTAAAGGGCAGAAACCGATCCTCTACAGTCGTCTGAAAAGACGTTGCGTAACCGTACCGCCTGGAGGAACAACGACAAAATTCCCATCGGCTTTTGAGAGGTCGGTGGCCACATCGAGGAGTTGGCGGACGTAGGCGTCAGAGCCGAGAATCTCTTCGTATCGAAAATCCCATTGCTCGCAGAACCGGGCAATTTCCTGGGCCTGAGAGCGATACTTGCTCAGATCGGCAGCGCTGTGGGCAACCAGACAGAGACGTTCATAGTGCTGGTACTGGGCATTCATGATCCACCTGGCCTCTTCTTCGCCATATTTGACCTTTATCTCCTCGTATGCTTTGAGGGGGTGGCTCCCCGATTCGAGCCACCCTTTGCTCAGGTAATAGGTCCCGGGAACCGACTGGAACTCCCGTCTGTAAGCCTCATATGAGCCCAGCAACAGGGCGATGCAGTCATCGGCACGGGGGATCAACAGGGTGTGAGGACCGGCGTGAATGCCGTCCAGGCCGTTTCCACACAACCCATAACCCAACACCACGAGACTCGGCTGTTTGATTTGATCCAGTTCGGCCTGTAGAACCTGGGTCATCCTGTCGGGCACGCGATGGAGTCCGTAGTCCATGAATCTCATCTGAGGCGCGTGATCTTCGGGAACGAGGGTCTCAAAAACATCCTGAAGAACCCGGCAGGCAAGGATGACGACGGGCAATTTCTCTTCCGACAATATTCTCCCTCTCCGCAGGTCATTGACTTGTCGCAGTTATAAGGTAGCAGAGTTGTAGGGGACCTGTCAATGGCGGCTTGACAAGGCGCCTGAATGGGTCGCGTTTGTCTCGTACCTCGCGACCCGGGGAAAAGGAGGCTATGGCTTTTGGGTGGATTCCTGAGGAGAGGATTCAGCCAAACCAAGATCCTTTTAACCCAAGAGGCGATCTCAACACCAACAGGAATACTCCCAAATTAAGAATAGATAGCGGTGCATTTTGGGTTTTTGTCGAAGTATAATAGGGCTATGTGATTCTTGCTTCGGTTATGGCTGGACGGATTTGGATTGAAACATACCTGCAAAACCGGGCATTCTTTCCTTCGTTCTGGAAAGGGCAGGCTTTCCCTGCTTCCCCGGATGACAGGAGATCGGAGTAAAATGAGGAGTAGAGAAAAATGAGAAAGGATCTATTCATTGGGACGCTTCGTTCTGATAGTCATTTACAAACAGACCTTGGGGGGATTCTTCTTACGGGCATTGCGCAGGCAGCAGGACGGAGTCCTGATTCTGAACGGCTGGAGATCCCTTCTGAAAAAGTCGGCAGAATGGCGATTGTCCGGGGAGACGAATCGGAAGGGATTCTTTATTCGGCTGAAATCGTTGAAGTTTTCACCCCGATCGCATCTGCTCTGTTCAGTACGTTGGTGAAAAAGGGGCTCATCTCATTGGATGAGCTAAAAAAGCAGATTGAGGACCCTCAATTCGAAGGGATCCCAGGAGATAAACCCAGAAGACTCTGTGCCCTGGTCATCGGCCACAAGAGGAGGTCTCCTGGAGCGGTGAATCTGAGCCAGAATCTCTCAGAATTCGATTTCAACGACGATTTCGCCATGCGAATAGAGAGGAAGGTTCAAGAGACAGAGATACAGAGAGTGTATAGAAGAACCTACCGAGAATTGCCTGAAGATATTAATGCCCTTGGACCGCACTTTATCGTGAGTCTCCATTGCAATGCTTTTGATGGCAGAGTCTCAGGCACCGAGGTCCTTTACTATCACAAATCAGAGAGGGGCAAGGAGATTGCCGAAATCCTTCAGAGGAACCTGGTTGAGTTTCTTAAGCTTCCCGACAGGGGAGTCAAACCGCGAACCAGTGAAGACAGAGGGGGCTATCTTCTCAAATACACCAAAGCGCCCTGCGTTATTGCAGAACCTTTCTTTATCGACAATGATGGTGATCTGGCCCGCGCTCAAGAGAATGTCGAGGAGCTGGCCGCAGTCTACGCCAAAGCGATTGACAGAATCTCCCAGATTGTCTAGGAGTTTCCGACGCCGGCGCTCTGCCGCGGCGCCGTTTATGGAAGAGACGGCGTTGCTGGGATGATTCACAGGATGCTTGGAAATACGCAAAGACGACTCACCGCAGAGAGCACAGAGGTCTTTTTGGATTTCTAGGGAATCCTCGCGAGAACCTTGGATGCGCTCTCCACGATCCGATCAATATATCCAATAGCCTTCACCACATTCTGGGCTGTTTTGATCTTCTTTTCGATTTCCTTGATCGCTTCCTGCAATCTTCTGTTTGCAGCGCTTATGTCTTTGCGAATCGCCTCCGCACTCTCCACCCACTCATCATGGAGTTTCCCTCGAAACGCGTCGATTGTCTTGGCTAGACGGTTGTTGGCCTCTTGGAGTGCGCTGTAATCTTCATTCTGTAACATCAGAGCAAACTCTAGTTTGAGAGCCTTGTTGTGACTGGACACGAGGGCGTTTAGGGTTTTCAGCTTCTCGTCAAAACTCTGAAGCTTCTCCTTGTCGTTCATATTCGGTTCTCCTGTTCGGGGTCGAATCCTCTAGAAGTGAATTGAAATTGACATCGACGAATCAACACGCCTCCTCAGTTCATTTCAGTTCCTTGTAGAGACTGCTTAACCGTTTTCCCGTGTTGATCAGATCGGATACATAGAAACTACCCAATGTGTTACTGGAAAGGGCATCACCTAACTCCCTGTGTTTTCTGGCGAATAGCGTGTATGATTGCTCAAGAGATCTCAGCGTTTCGAGGAGGGTGGCCACCTCAGAATTTAGGGCGATCAGCTCCTCCACAACCTCTATGCGGGACCTTCCGGTTTCTTTACTCCACCGAAGGACCAGGGGCCTTGTCTGATTATTGTATTCGGCCTTTATGTCGATCGCCACGAGTTTGACCAGCCTGACCACGTGATTCGCGAATCGATCGACAACCTCCTGATTGCCGGTAATGATTTCGACGAGATAGTCCTTGCGTTTTTTCTCGATGTAGAGTCGTGCCGCTTCCGTTGCCAATACGGAAAAGATGGCAAATGATTTTCCAGATGGCTCTTTGGGCTCTAAGCGTAAGGCCCTTGCCGCAGAAAGAGCATTCTCATTCAAGTCTTTTGCAAGCTGGTCAAATGTATCGACATCAATGAGACTCCCAGATGCAAGCTGTGCCAAAAGGTTCGTATACCCAGCAAAAGTCGAGTTCAAGGCGGTGAAGGCCTGCTGCGTTCTCTTGATCTTTATGTATAACTCTTCTGAAGGGAGATCCCATAAATAGAAGCTCTCTTCGGGAAAAACCATCAGCAGGTTCTGGATTGTTGAAATGTCGCCTTCCTCTGTCCTTTGAAGGAAGTTCTGGTAGGTATACTCATAATCTTTTGTCAGCACCTCATCAGAACTCGATTGCACCTCTGCAAAAGCATCCCGGTATTCTTCAAAAGGACGAGGATCAGTCGAAACCGAGATCGCGGCGCAGCCTGAGATATATCCCACCAGAAGAAGTGCGATTGCCAGTATACAGAGATTGGCACCCTTGTTTCGATTCATGATTCACCTCATTTGTTAGGCTTCGTTTGGTTGGACCATCTTGGCATTTTAGAAACCCCGCCCGGTGCTACCCTGACGGTTTTTCATTCCGAGAAAGGAAACACCCCTCCGGCAGTAAGTAAGGAAAGCCGCTCCCTCCCCCCCTGGCAGGCTTCGCTTCAGAAGATCCCGCCGCAACGCAGTCCCCTCTCCTGCCGCAGTCGAAATCCTTTAGACCGGTTCTCTCGGAGAGTCGGGGTTTTTGCCGTATTGTAAAACCAGGCGAGACACCACCCCCTCCCGAAAGGGCCATCCCGGTGGAGGGGTTGATTTCACCTCGCCTACCCTGGATTGTATTCCCCCCTGTTTCAGAGGCTCCTGACCAGCTCGACGTTCAACTCGTCAAGCACCCGAGACAGGGAGATTCCGTACGTCCAGTTTTCCTGTCCGTGTCCGGTACGCAACTTCTCCTGCCATCCTCCCCACAACAGGCCGATGGGGTTATGGTGCTCGTCATCGGTCACGATCAGGCTTCCACTGTCGCCGTGGGTGGAAAAGGCCTTGCCCTCTGTGCCAATGATCAGAAGGTCCGTGTACACGGTAGCGTTCTCCTCGTCTCTGTATTCGTAGCCAAAGGACACCACCATACCCCGGCGTAGGCCTGTGGTCCGGCCGACACGCAGGACCTTCTGCCCGATGATCGACATGCTATTCAGCGAGATCTTCTTCAAGGGCCCGAGTCCCCCAACCCCCATCAGGTGAGGGTTTATGTCCTGGTCTGGAAAGCCAGTCGCCAGCTCGACATAGGCACAATCCACACGCACCCACGTGGAGGGTTCATCTGCCAGGGGACCGTACCACTCCTCGTCCCGGACAAATTCGAGCACCCTTTCGGTCGTACCGAGGTGGGTTCCCCACGGGACCGGATGGTATAACCTCTGTCCCTCTTTCACGCCGACGTGTTGGTTGGTCAGAAAGCCCAGCCGCCTGTTATCCTTGTCTCTGACAAAGGCGCCCAGAGTGCCCATACTGTACCGGCCTTCCTCCTTGTCAACCCAGTGCGCAACCTGTGAGCCCGCCCATACCTGCTCATCCCAGCCGCGCAACCGGTCCCCGAGTTCGGAATAGTCCGGTTCCACCGGGTCCTCATGCTCTGCCTGCCCTCCCTCGACCACATCGACCACACACCAGAGGTCACCCGGCCCTTCCAACCGCTTCGGGATGATCTGTGACTCGGGGAGCCACTTTGGGTTGATTTTTCTCGGAACAAAGACAATGACAGCCGGCTGCGAGGTGAGTTCGCCGTGGGTCGGCCTCTTACAACCCAGCGCGGTTCCAAGGTTTCCATTGATGGCGTCCAAACGTTGCCGATTGTGTCCACGGATTCGCATCAAATCGAGTAGTGATTTTGCTTCTGCCATGATCCCTTCCTCCCTTCTAAGATGCTGTCCTCGGTTCAATGATCGATGCTTGACATAACCCGAAAATAGGCCGAGGCTCTTCGATGGCAGCCTCCAAGCACCCCCAATCCCAGGAGCGTTAGGGTCGGCGCCCAACTCTCCCCCTCTCGTGCACCCGTTACGAGCTGCCAAACCCTCATGAGAGCGGTCGACGCGCCCCCCCAGGATTCCCAGATCTCCCGGATACGGCGCTTCTTTTTTTCGGTTTTCGCCCAGCGAGACGGTCCAGCCGAATAAAAGACCATCGCCCCCGGTTCAAGGGGTACGGGATGCGCAAAGCCGGTGACCGGGACGTGGCACGAAGGCCCCCCCGCTGCATATTCAAACGCCTCATGGACCTCCCTACAAACGTCGTGGCTGACAGACATCACATCCCCAACAGCGCACAGGGTATCCAACGACGGCGCCCACAGACGCCAGTACAGGCGCCAGTTGACTGTGCCTTCGGCGGTTTTTTCAAAGCACCCGAGAACGGGTCGAGCCACGGGCAAGAGCGCTTCCATGCGCTCAAGCTCGCCAAGGGGGGCTCCACAGGACCTGAGCAACCGAACCCAGTTGGCCAGCCCTCGGCGAGACTCTCCCCCTGAAAAAAGGTCCAGGTAGAGTTTCAACCCTGATCGTTCCCGGCTGTGGTTTCCGCTCAAATAACATCCGAAGTCGCCCTTGCCCGAATCAACCTTCCTATACCAGGCTTCCACCCCTTCCAGGGTCTCCCACGGTTGGCCACGGTCTTCAAAACAATGGGTCGCGAGTTCCTTATAGGCTGTGAGGCCCTCTCGAAGCCGCTGCAATGGCGGCCATGACGGACCACCAACCCGAGTCGCATAGCGCAGCTCTGGCCAGCGGTCCGATCGAAGGGATACTTCGAGCGGACTGCCCCCGTTGATGCCCGTCTGGTCCCGTCCGGACCTTTGCTGGGCCCACGCGCCCCGGCTCGCCTCGCAGATTCTGTCAGCGAGGACGCCTGATTCGTTCCCTAAACCCGCGACCAAGGCGAGGCGATAGACGAGATCCCGTCGCGACTTGATCGTGTCGCGCCTTACGCCTGTGCTCATCTCGATCTCTGTCTTCCAATCCGATCATCGGTTCCAGCCGTTCAGTTTAAGGGAATGACCAAGGTGCGGTCGTTTTCCGTTTGGAAATCTGACTCTGTCAGGGTGCCGTCCCGGTTGTAGGTAATCGTCTTCCATTGATACTCCAGCGGAGCCCCAGCAGGTAACCCAAGCATGTGCCTGCGCGGTGCCGCTTGGCTTTCCGTGAACAGTAGGGAGTCGAGAAACCCATCCCCACCCTGGATCTGAACCTCCACAGCGTACAGGGATGCCCATTTCGCACTATCCCCAACCAGACTGATGTCCAGCCTGACCACCTGACCTTCCTTATCGTCCACGACAATCACCCCGGCGTCGCTCTCGACTTCATCCGATGCATAGAAGCTGCCGTCCGCCCGTATGACCGTGATGGTATAGCGGTAAGTCAGCGGATCTTTCACCAGTGTATCGATCGCGATGGTTCGGCCCCGCAGGTTTTCCGGGGTAAAGACCTCCTGGAAGCTTTTCTGATATCCACTCGGTCCCTCGTAGACAATGTCCACGATGGCTTCGATGATCTCATCGCGCCTAAGGGTTGGGACCAGGCGGATACGGCGCAGCCCTTGAAAGGGATTGGTGACAATAATCGTGGGTTCATTGCTGTTGACCCAGTCTGTGGTGGTCCGCACGTTGTCCTTCAGCGAATAGACGGCGCGCCACCGGTACGCGCGATGGTGGCGGTTCGACAATCGCACCTTCCACTCGTCGGTGCGATGATCCTTGTCCAGGAGAAAAGAACGTTCCAGGTGAAAATCGTTTTCTGGATCGTTGTATTCTGTTTCCACGACGACCTGGTCCACCTCATCGAAGTCGATCGTGTTATCCGCAGTGAGCTTGACCGACATCAAACCGATTTCATCCAAGGGGTTGAACACCAACTGTCTGTCTCGGGTCACCTCCCAGTCGCCGTGGAGCACACTCTCCTTGCCCACCCACGGACTGGTACTCGTGAAGTGAACATCGGCTTTGTACCGATACCCCATGTCCTTGGCTTCGTTCAGCCAGGTATTGAAGAACTTGCGCTCGGTTTCGGCTGGCGTGAATACGTACCCGTCCACATGAGAGGGTTGGGCACCCTCTGGAAGATCGCCGGGATACTCCATACCGATATTGACGAGTCCAACCCCGTCGTGTTCCCAGTCGCAAAGGACGCCAACCTCGACAGCCAGCCGTTTGAACAGGTCATCGTCCAATCTGACATTGATAATCCGGTCTGTGAGGTCGACTCCTTCGATCACCGTGGTGAACAGCCCCTGAGGCGCTGCGGACCGTTCTTCTGCCGCCTGCATGCTGTATTCAAACACCCGGGTCTTCAGTTCCTCCTGGCGATAAAACTTGAGGGAAAGGGCCACCTTAAAGGGCATGAGACTGCTTGAGCCCGTACCCCCACCGTCCCCCTCGCTTGCTTGACGCTGGCTTTCTGGACTGGCCACATGATCGGTTCTGCTGGCCAGACGTGCCCGTCGCTCTCCGGAGGGGGGTCTCTCCTCCGATGGGGGCCGCGGCGTCGCCCCGCCGGATCCACCCCCCCCGCCTCCAGAGGGAGCCGGTGTGCGAGGGTTTGGCAGGACGTTCGCTACCGCACCCCCCAGACCGGACCCAAACGCTGTGAGAAGCGCGGAAAGGGGGTCTCTGTCTGTGCGGGTCATAAAACTGGGGGGCTTGAGGGAACTCTTGAAAAGATCCTCGGCAATCTTGGATTTGGCCCAATCGGCGGCCTCTTTGGCCTGTCGCTTGAGGTCTTCTTGATCGGTAAAGGTCGTGACCTCGACCTTGATGGCCCCCTCATCCTCCAGTTTTTGAAAGCCGACACCGATGTTCGCCGCCAACTGCACCGCCTGAATCTGGCCAACCGCGCCCAGCTCGGCCTCGAAGTGGTTGTAGATGCGCTTGTAGTTCGCAGTCACCTTGACGTTAAATGCCGGCCGCATCCCGAGAAACTTGAGGTCGTATACAACCCCGACAAAAGAGACCCCCCGCTTGAGGGCCACCTCCATGAGGGTGGCCCCTTCCTGGCTCAATGCGACCCCAAAGGTGGCGCGATTGTTCCCGTAGAGTGAAGGTTTGGTTGCGCCCCAGGTTTCCTCGAAGATCCTCAGTGAGCCGGCTCCCGCGGTTTCGGTTCCCCCCTCGGAATCCTGTTTCACAATGGTCAGTCGCACCGTCCCGTCCTCGAAGACAATGGGCGAGAGGGCAATGGGTCCACCGCCAGAGAACTCGGACAGCTCGCTCTTTACCTCGTCGAGGATTCCCTGATCCACGGAAAGGTCGACCGTGAAGGCCAGCAGTCCGCCGCCGAGGCTCTGCTTCTGTCCCGGCGTAAAAGCGGGGTTGTCGGTAATGTCCCTGGCATACTTGAGGAATATGAACTCGGGGACCCCATCGTTCATGGCCAACCTTGGCCGTTCTGGGACATAATAGAACTGATTCGGGTCTGCATGATCTCGATAGACCTGCAGTCCTTGTAAGGGCCCGATTGGACGGTCTAGATAAAGCATCATCCACCTCCCTGTTTCTGTTTGTGTCTTTCCTTATGGGCCATTCCCCCACCCTCCTGCATACGCATCTACCGTGCCGTTGGCGTGACGGTACCGTGCAGCGAGGCGGGGATCTCTGCAACCGTGTACCCCCGATCCGAAGCGTTGGATGACTCCTCGCAAAAGCCCCGCAGTGCTGCCCGCAGGCCCGCCCGATCCATCGACTCTTCCGCCCGGCTGACGTTGTGTACCTGTCGGGTCGGTTGGTTGAGAGTGGTCCCATTGGCCAAGCCCGGGGTCGGGAAATTGCCGCGATACTGGGGGTTGCGAAAGATAACCCGGTTGTTTTCGATACGCAGCCCAAGGACCGCGTGGGCAGCCGTTCCCCACAGCATCGTAATGATGACCGGCAACCCCCCACCTTGAAAATGGGTGATCAGATTGTCTGCCGCATTCGAATTTGGCGCACTGTTGAGGGTGCCACCCCCAAAATCGAACTTCCAGGGCTCGTTGAATACCGCCTCGATGACGCGCGAGATTTCAAATTCCCAGAGCCCGCTGCTGGACACCTGGCCCAGCCAGTTCACGAACCGGTCCCTTTCGGGATCGTACCGCATCCGGTAGTTCCCGTAATCCATGAGAGCAGCCTGAATCCCCCGTTCGCTGTAAGTGCGCCCCAGTATCATCTGCCAATTACCGCTCAGCTGACCGCCAAGCACATTGCGCCACGTGGCGACGTCGAACGCCTCCGGATTGGCCCGCATGTGATCGCCGTTGGCCAATCGGACCCGATGGCGCGACCGGCGGTCCAAGATGTAGCGGCACCACCGGGCATATTCGGCGGGGTTCCGGAGGGCCACATAGGTCTGTACAGAGGTTGCGGCGCACGTCCCTGCTGCACCCTGGTTCAATTGTCCCGGAGGATCGACGGCCTCATTCATCACCTCGTAGATAACCTCACTCAGGGCGATGGGAATACGCCGATCCAGCTGAATGTCCCACAGGTTCACCAGGTGATCCAGCATGGTCCCCTCATTGGCTTCATCCCGGTAGAAGATCGCGGGTTCGGTGATGTTACTCCCCGTTTGAACCCGAAGGTCCAGGAGCCTCGGAAAAAGCTGGCGCCCCCGGCTGCCGCAGATCACGAACAGCTTCAGAACCTTTGCCCGAGTCGTCGGTGAAGACTGCTCTCGGTATGTGGGGTGGGCCAGCAGTCGCTGGAGAGCCTGGCGATCCGGATCATCTCCCAGCAACTGGATGACACTGAGCCATAGACGGGAGAACAGATCGAGTCGTTCAAGGGCCGCTGAATCTTCTATCGGGGATTGGCTCAGATCGCCGCTGAGGGGTACGACTTCGATAAAGGGGGCGTTACCATTCTGGATGTCCGTGTCCGAATGGCTGGCCCAGCCGCGCGTTACCCCCCGGGGCCTTGCCTTTACGCGATAATAGAGAAGCCTGTCCCCTTCGCGCGGTCCATCCGCGACGCGCCTCATGTTGCGCCAGACCCCGTCGGGCAAAGTGTAGTCTGCCCGCCCCCGGGTGATCGGAATTTCGGTGGCCGCCACGGTTCCGTCGTTCGACCCGGTTGCAGAAAAGAACACATTCCATGAGTCGCTGGGGTCGCTGACCGGTCTGAAGAGCAATTCCGGCCTTTTCGCGATCTCCAGGAATGCAACCCCGTCATCATCACTGGTTATACAGAAAGTCGGTGCCGGACCGTTTGCCGCCCATACGTCAAAATGTGCATGTACCCTGACCCAACGCATCGTAATCTCCTCCCTTATATTTATTATCGATCTTCTTAGGCATTCGGAACCCGCGTCGATATGGCGAGCTCTGAAACACGGGCCGTAAGCGGGCCCTGCCTGACCCGAAACCCGTCCTGCAGCTCGTAGCTGATCTCATAGGTATAGTCGCGCCTGGCCGGGTCCTTGAGTTGTACGATCCATGTGAAGGTGTCTCCGAGACTGGTAAACGTGGCCGTATCTTCCTTGGTTACCCCATTTTCCTCATCGTTATATCGGAGCTGGACCACCATCCTCGCGAGATTGCTCTCGGCAAAGGTCGGTCCGAATGGGATCACCCGAACCTCCATGCGCAGGGCATAGGTCCGCCCCACGACCAGCGTGGGCTTCTCGGAGTAAAGCCAGTCGGTCTCCATGAAATTGCCGTTCTTGAAAATAATCGTCTGGCGATACCGGTACCGCCGCTTTTTCGGGTCGTCCAGCTTGACCGACCACGTTTGAGGCGCCCTCAGGCTTTCCTCTCCAAAATACAGGTTGCCAAACTCATGGATGTTCGCCTCTTCGTCGTGGTATTCGAGATCCACGATCAGACTGGCCACCTCGGCGATGTTCCCTGCAACCACCACACGCACGTTGAGCCGGGAGGGGAAGGGATCGACAACCAAAAGGGTATCGCTCTCCGTTTCCATCCAGTCTTCCGTTTCATGCACCGGCCCCGAGGCGAGATGGTACCGCAGGCGATAATAGATCGTGTCCGGCCAACCCCTTTGAGCGCGCACACGGTAGACCGGCCGTTCGTCCGGTTTCTGGAGCAAGAAGGTGCGAGAATTGGAAAACCCGCTCGAAGGGTCGACGTAACGGACGTCCACTTCTATGGTGGGGTAGGTCTGAAAAGGGATATTCCGAGCCGCCACAATCTCCAATTGACGATCCCGGTAGAGCTCCCGAGGGTTCAAGACGAGGGGCCCACCCCGGGCCCTGGCCTCACCCACTTCCAGAGACGGAACCGCACCGGGAAGTTCATCGTTCGGTTTGAACTGCACTTGCCATTTGTGGCGGTAGTCATACCCGGCCTCTGGCTCGAAATTCGTTTCAAAGACGCCTGCAGGCTGGTCGGACGTCAATGAGAAATCCTCACGGTGGTCCCTTTCGTCTCCATGGGGCCCATAGATAACCGAGGCGCCGATCAGCTGTATGCCGTCATCTGCCCAGTCGGCGTTCGTCCGTACGTCGAGTTGAAAGGCCTGAAAGAAGGGATCATCGAGGTCAATGGGTTCGCCGACGACCTGACCCTTCTCAAGGCCTGCCCGGCTGAACAGCAGGCTCAGATGCCCCTGGGGCGCGATCCTCCGTTCTACGGCCTTGATCATGGACATCTCCGCGTTAAAACTCCGAATCTCTGACCGCGTCAGTTCCTTCCGGTGATATCCGGCGTGGGGATACAGGGAGGTATGGATGGCAGTGAGGACGTCTTCCACCGTTCCCGCAGCATCTCTCCCGGCCGGATCTTCAGGATCAAGCGCCGGTTCAAAAAAGTGATCGAGGACGAGCTTTTTCAATTCATTGAGGGCCTTTCTCATCTCGTCCCCTGCACCTTCCTCACCCACTCCGTACTGGACCGCCTCGATCTGGATGACCTGATTCTGCACCAACTCATCAACGACCTCGGAAACCTCCATCGAGAAGACGAACAGATCGAGTGTCCACTGTTCACTGAAGTGGTGATAGACCTCCTCCCAGTTGGCCGTTATTTTGATGTCGAATGCAGGCCGCAATGCCGCGAACCGGAGATCATAGATGACCCCAATCGGGGTGATGTTCTGATCGTCGGCCTCGAAGCATTTTTCCAGCAGGGTCGCCGCCTTCTTGGTGAGGGCCACGGAAAAGGCGGCCCGGTTATCACCGTACAGAGACGGCACACCCGCCCCGAGAATCTCGGTGATCCATTCGGTGCGGGGTTCCGGCTGATCCGCCCCTGGGGATCCCTCGCCCCCAAGGGGCTCAACCGCGCTCCGGCGGTCTAACAGCATGAGTTGGACCGTACCATCTTTCCATTGGGGGGGGCTCAGGTTGATGTCAGCGGTCATGTCGTCGAGACGACCGGTATCGACCAGCTGCTGTTTGAGTTTTCGCTTCACATCGTCGAGAAAGTCCACGTCGTAGCCCAAGTCGACATCAAAGGCCAGAAATCCCCCCCCGGTTGGATGGTCCGCCATGCTGTCATAATCATCCAGGTCCTCCCGATACTTGATGAACAGCAACGCGGGCTTTTTCACCCCATCATGCTGAATCATCGAGAAGTGGGGGGCATTTGGCATGTAGTAGTACTGCCGCGGATCGTTGTAGTCCGAATAGATTGTGACCCCTTCTATCTGAAAGAAGGGTACGTCAAGGTACATCATGGCTTATCCTCCTCGGCTCCTGCCTGGTATGGCTCAGGGCGTGGCCCATCATGAGGTGATAACTAAACATCACGGTGACATCTAGGCCGCCCGGAGGGCGGTACCCTTCCCTGACCGCCCTCCAGCTCCGGGATCCAAAATCCTTCCCCCCAGAAGAACCCTCGCGCTCTGCGCTCGGTGCCTCTGGGGTAAAACAAACAGCCTAGAACACCCCTTCAGACGCCCTGAGACCCCTGAGCGAATCGCCCATTTTAGCCCTGCGGCGGCGGTGTTCTCGGAATAAGGAACGTTTTCTTATTGCTGGTCCCCTTCTTGGTCACAGATTCAGGCTCTGTATAATAGGTGACCTGCCAGTCATAGTCCGTGACGCTGTCGTCCTCAACACGGAGCTTCCAGTCCTGCTTCTTCTTATCCTCAAAGACAAAGGTGGCGGGCGACTCCCCTTCGACCACCTGGCCTTTATAGGTCAGGGTCACCTCGACGACAGGCGCACGATCGAATTTCACGAGCACCGGATTGACAGAGACATTCAAGTAAGGAGGACTCTCCCAGGAGACGGCCAGCGTCTGGCTTCCGTCCATCTCTTGCCAACCCGACTGGTCGTGGGTGCCGTCCTTGTAAAGGACAATTCGACGCCACTCCCATCCCCGTTCATCTGGACTGATCAGCGCCACCTTCCAAACGGCAAAGAAGTCCGGCTTATTGATGGAGAAGTTTTTGGTGACCCCATAACCCGAACGGTCCCGATACCGGAGATCGACAATCACCTGGTTGACCGCCTCGATCACACCGGCGGGCACCACAACCACCTGGAGCATGTCCACAAAGGTATCGTTGATCACGATCTGCCTGTCCGTCGTGGTCAACGGCTCAGACTCCATCTCCTGGCCGCTTTTCAGGAAATACTTAGCCTGCCAATGGACGGGTTCCTCCTGGGGTTTGTATAGCCAGCGATCATAACTGGCACTTGGACCGTCCTTTTTGAGGATCAGGGTGGCTGATTCCTGATCGATGTCGTTACGCCGGTCTTCGTAGCTCACTCTCACCTGAACCTGCTCGATCAGGTTTTCCCAATCCACCTGGCCGGCGAGAACATCCAGGGCCAACTGTCCGGGCCTCCCCACATTGATGTTCAACTCGCGGGTTTTCTCGGGCTGCCATGTCGTACTGAGCGTCGCCTCAGGGTTGCTCTTGAAGGCGACCTCATATCGGTACCGGTACTCCCGATTCCCATCCCGTAGCCTGGGGTTCCAGTGCCCAGGCGCATCGTCGTCGCTGTTAAACGTGAAGCTCTTGATTTCCCCCGCGTAATCGATGTCTACCTTGACAAAGGTGACCTCGCTGTAATCGGCAAAGGCTTTCACATTCAGGGACAGGGTCTTGAAGAAATCGTCCTCGAGATCGACTTCACGGACGTGTTCCGCGATTTGTTCCGGTGTCATGCCACTGAAGAAGCTCTCCAGGGTCGCCTGGGGATGGATCGTGTGCTCCACAAGTCCGGTCTGAGTGATGTTGATGTACAAACGGCTGCCCGCGACCTGGTCGATCCTCTTGAGGCGGTAGACGTCCGACTCCTTGGAGTAGACGTCTGCAACGTCCGGGTAGGTCGGATCAAACTGGGTGATCCGTTCGAAGATGTTCTCCTGGAGCCATTTGGTCAGCTGTCCCATGGCAAAGCTACGGAGCTCCTCGATTTCATCGCTGTCTGCCGCATACTCCCCCGTATCGATTCGAATCGTCACGGCTTCGCTGCGGTCCAGATACTCGGTGTAGCTTTCATTGGTCGAGAAGTCATCCTCAGACCAGAAATGATCATCATAGTCGTGCACCAATTCAGAAACCGCATGATAGACTTCACGGACATTGCCATAGACCAGAATGCGTGCCGGGGGGAGACGGCGCATAAAGGAGAGCTCGTACTCGACCTGCACAGGGGTGAGGTCGATCCCCGTTCCCTCCGGGTTGACCAGGGTCCGCTGGAAATAGGTGGCTCCCGCCGGTGTCAGGGTCGCATTAAAGATCGCATTGTTGGCACCAAACATGGAGGGTTTCCCCTCTGACAGCTTCCCTTTGACCAGGTTCGGATCGTTGACCACGTGGAACTTCACCGCACCATCCATCCACTGGGGCGCGGCAAGCTCAGCCTCTGGTCCGGTGTATCGATAGTCCTCAGCAGTGGCATCAATCCCTTTTCTCCGGTTCCACTCGTCTTCCACCAGAGCCTGGAGTCGTCCCTGGACTTGAGTCTCCTGCCCTGGGGTGAGGGCACACACGACGTCCAGGTTGACATACCCGCCTCCTGTGGGGAGATTCGGATCGGCCTCTCGATCCTGATCAGAGAACGCATACTTGGTCAGCAAAAAGACGGGCCTGCCTTTCCGGTTCTTCCGGATCCTCGGGACTTCTGGCAGGGGATAGAACTTGTAGAACAGCGTGTCGTCCCGATAGACGATGACCTGTAGATCGTTATAGACGATGTTATTGGCCAGTACTAGCATAATCTCCTCCTCCTCTCTTTGTCTTTTGCACTCTCTTGTCTTTCCCCTTCATTGAACCCTGGTTATAACGACGTCAATCCAGCGATTTGAGCCGGTTGAGCCACTCGCTGTTAATCCTGAGTTTCTCCCGCTCCACCCTAAGCCATCGGCCGGTCTCAGCGGGCGGCGGTGAACGCCGGTCTTCCTTCATCAGAGCGACGAGATATCCTGGTGCGCCATTGGCAGGCGCCAACAGGTATAGCTTGGTCGGGAACGGCCCCAGTTCAACCAACCGAGCGCTCGGCGCACTCTCCATGGTGGGAGCGACCCACAAGGCGGTCCCCTCCGGTACGTCCGGGGCAACCGAAAGCCGTAGCTTTTTCACCTCCGGCCACTCGAGGGTGAAGGATCGCTCCTCGACCCTAGTCCACGCCCCGGTCAAGGCGGCGTCATGTTTCGACGAGACAAACATGCTCCGAAGCCACGTCGTCCCGAGTTCCCCATCGAGATAGATCTCGGTCGCCTCGGTTTGCGCGATGTCAAACCGGCCGAGGTTCACCATGGGGCCGGGCTCCCCTTGAGCCACCTCGACGGCAACGTCAATGTCCCTGTTCTTTGAAGGAACCGCCACGGTGAGCTTTGGAACGGTTTCTGGGTCTAATCGGTTGTTCTGCCCCCAGCGCAGATCGATCGGGCAGGTGCCACGCATGGCGTCGCCCATACGGTAGGACAGGGACGCAGGAACCGTCTCTTTCGGGGGACGATCCGGATCCAACCAGCGCAGACCGCGGTACGGGGCTGTTGTTTCTCTTCTTACCCCTTCGAACCTCAGCACCCCGTCAGAGGGAGCGATATGGCCCGCAGAGCCCACCAGGCTGACCTCCAAGGGCAGCAGAGACTCCGGCCAGAACTTGGACGCCGTCACAGACAGGGAATCTTCCTTCAACGGCGGCGCGTCGATGACCACAGTATTGTCAACCGCCTGGGGAGGAGGCAACAACAGGGAGACCGAATAGTCTCTGTGGAACGCCTCAGCCCAGACATGACCCGAAGAGGGCTTGTCCTCGGTGACGGCCTGACGGGTCTGCGACAGGACGGCTGTATACCATGGCTTGATTCCCCGCCCTTCGAGGGCCTCCCGTCCTGCTCCGTCAACGTAGATGTTGACGCTGGTGATCCGGCTCCAGTCAAACCCCACCGCCACTTTGTACGTGCATTCCCCGGGAATGTGACCGAGTCGCTGTATGATGGGCAGGCGGTAGTGCAGGGCTGCCCGCGTCGCCCCCTGAACATCCGGCAGCCTGGACTGCACCCGTTGCGCTTTCACCGGCCGATCGATCAGATCGATCGGCGTCATTTCCTCTCGATAGGCGATATCGAGGACCGCACGCGCCACCGTAAACAGGAGTTCCCTCTTCAACGCATTGCCGTCTGGACCCTCGCTCTGTACCGTGAGTCTCCCCTCTTCCTGTTGGTGCTCCAGGACTTCGAGGACCAGTTGTTCGGCTGTCACAACGCGCCGGGTCTTAAATGCCTCCTCGACTGCGCGGTCCAGATCGTTCATCAAAACCGGAAAAAGGTGCCCTTCATCTTCGGTCCATTGGGCTTTTGTGATTGCCCCGTCCGCCTCGGCAGTGCACACAAGGTTTGTGGTCAGGGTCAGCTCATGGGGAACCCAGGGGATCGTGCTCAGATGGACCGATTTCTGCGCACCGAGCCCGCTGTTGGTGCCCTGGGAAAGCAGTCTGGGTCTCCCTCCCCAACTGCCCCAAAGCTTCACAGGTCCCGCAGCCCAGGGCACAGGGACGACCTCCTGACCCTGGAACTCACTCGGCAGCCGTCTCACATCCTCATCTGAAGCGCCAAACTCCAGTTCAGAGATGAATCGGTGGTGCCCACCGGGGTCCCTCTGGAAATCGAGACGAACCACACGGACTTCAGGGGGATGGAGATAGAAGCGGTTTTCCTCCTCACTGTCCGGGAACAGCATCGCTCCATTTGGCAGTTTGTTCGGCTGAATTCGTAGCATCATCCCTCCAGGGGCAGGAAATCAAAAACAAGCTCCCGGGCCTGTCCCTCCGTCCAATCACCGACCAGCGGCTCCCGCCCTGATCCCTCCCTGAAGTGAATCTCTGTCTTCCACTGGTAGGCCAGAGGGGTAAACAAGTCCGGTCGCCAGATCGCCCAGAATGCCTCTGGCCGTTGCTCGTCGAGCAAGAAGAGTTCGCCCTCCGAGTCTGGCGGCGCTGAGGCGGCCTTCAATCGGACGAGGAGGTGGGCCGCTGGAAAATCATCCCCCGTCACCATGGCAATTCGTAAGACGTCAGGTCGAACGACCTGGGTGTAAAAAGCCGTAACCAGAATCCGCTGCGTTGTAATCGGTGTCTTATCGAGGGTGACAACCGGACCAGCATCAACGCCCTCCGGTGGATGGACAAGGATGCGATAAAGCCTAAACCTGGCCCCCTCATGCTGATCAATGAGGACGAATCGGTCCGGCAGAGTTCTGGTCAGCCATATCGACTCCTGGACCGGGGGTTTGGGTTCATCGAGCCCCTCTTCTTCGGGTATCGTGATCAACTGCACCTCGACGCGACCGATGCCGTCAAAAGCATCCCCCTGTACCTCTAGGCGAAGGAAGGAGAAGCTGAACGTGGAAGGGGTCAGGGCAATGTAGGGGTTATCCGTCCGGTGTAGACCCAATCGAATCGGGGGTGGAGGCCAGCCGCCGCGCTCGGGGATACCGAAAAATGCCTCGAGGCCATAGTAGTAAGAAAAGGGTTCACCCCGGGGAACGATGGCCCAGTTCGTGCTGGTCATCTGTTCCGGTCCTTCAAACACGACCTCGTGGTCCTCCCAGGACTGGCTCGTTCCAACATAGTGGAGCTTAACGATAATCTTACGGACCTGATGGGTGTCCACGGGTATCGTGCTGGTGATGTGGATGGGCATCGGTTTCATTGGGGCAGGAACGGGTACCCGGGGAAACAGGTCTTCCCGTTCCTCTTCCTCCAGGGCGTTCCAGAATTCAGAAAACCTCCAGATGCCCTCCCAACGACCCTCTCCGATAACCGGAACACGCAGATCCCAGCTCAAACGGACGGTTTCCATCGCGGCCCCATCGCCGTTCAACCCGAGAAGATCTGTCCATTCCGTCAACCGTTTAAGGATAAAACGGTCTGTCTCGGTTTGCTCCCAACCGGCCTCAAGGAGTCTGAGCGATACCTCCTCCATTACGGACTGGTCAGCACCCTGCAAGGCGGGTGAAAAGGCCTTGGGAGTCTGTGTTGTCAGCCACTCCGTGTGAAGCTCAAGCAACGTTGCCCTGGGGATCGGTCTCTCGGCCTCGCCGTCTTCTTCATCCTCGTCTTCTGGAAAAAGCGTTGCAAGCTTGGCCCTCATGGATTTCTCAAAATCGAAGGGGAGGAACGAAAACCTGACCGGAAATGTCGCACGGAGGCCTCGATAGGTCATTTTGACCTCCATGCTCAGGGCCTCGACCGGGAGATCATCAGCGCTCAGCAGGCTTTCCAACAGCCCTCCCTGGTCTTTGTCGAGTTCCAGGGCAACTCCCCGGATCTCACCCCCGATCACCCGGGTTTCATACCACGGCGAGTGAAGGGTATCCTGACCCTCCTCCGTGGGAATCACAAATCGAAGCCGTATCCAGGCGCGGTCAACAGGCAGGTGACTGACCACCAGAGTCTCGTTTGTTTCCTCATCTTCGGGTCTCCGGTTCACCTCGTCGATGTCAAGGCGGAGCCTCAACGTCAGCCGCCAACCCTGGGCGTACTGCCCGGCATAACCCAAAAGGGAGAATGCCGGCCTGCCCTGGCCATCCCGAACCACCTTGGCGTCGAGGGGCAAGAGGTACACGTGGTCGTGGGATTGATGATCCCGATAACCCATGATCGAGCCTTCCTTTTCGACCGTTCGACTAAAGGCCAACATGCCGTCAACTCTCCGGACGGACCGGGCTCACATGGAGCGTGCCGTGCGACGTGATCCAATTGCCCCTCGCCCACTCCTGGTTCCCATGAATATTCGTTACCCGATAGGTGTAGGATTCCGTAAGGGGCTGATTCTGTAAATCGGCTAGAAGGGACTTGTAGAGGATCGCCTTGACCGTGGGTTGCTCCGCTGTCAACGAGACCTCTGCCCCCCCTTGAAATGCAACCTTCAGCGCGGTGAGAGGGGGGATCCCACCCCCTGGGGAGGTGCCGAAAAGCTCGGGTTCCTCCATGACGACGTCAACTTCAAAGGCGTAGGATGACAGACCCTGAACAATGGTAATCAGATCCCACAGGGCGTCGACGTTGAGTGAAAAACGATGGTGCGTCTCAATCTCAATCTCCTGAACAACGGCATCCGGGGGATTGACCGTCACTTTTATCTCCCGGGTCATGCCCGAGCTTGTCGTAAAGGCTCCTTCGCCGGGAGGGATCGTTCCCGTGGCCGTGCCCCCTTCTGCGGTAACCCAGGCCCGGATGCTGCTCACAGCCACGGTGCTCTCTGTCTCGTTTTTTAGCAGAACACGGTAGGTCCCCTGCGGATCGCCCGCTACGCGGCCCCACTGCTGACTAAAAACGGGACCGACCGTGTCAAAGAGGGACACCGAAAGACTCACCTCTCTCTGGCTCGCCGGCAGCGTCGGGACCTCTATATTGCCGCGAATCGCGGGCACACCGGCGTCATTCATCAGGCTGGCAAAGAATCTGTCAAAGTCAGCCGATCCCAACTCAAAGGTCACCATCACGCCGGCTGAGAGAGAGATCGTCGAATCGAGCACCTCGCCGTTCAGACCCTGGGTGATCTCCTTGAGGTCCAGCCGCGCATCCCCAGCGTCCAGCGGGGCCAGCACGATCTGTTTCCCCCCTGCTGCGCTCTGGAGAGCGCTATTTGAACGGGCGGCACCGTAAAAATCCCTATCCATGTATGGAGAAGCCGTAAAGGTAAGCTCGACGCGGTAGCTAAGATCCACCTCGTCCTCCGCCTCCCCTTCCAACAGGAGTTCTTTGAATCCGATTCGGAGCAGAGGCTCGTAAGGGGGATTGTCAGCCCTTCCGAGTTTGAATCCCTCTGGGACATAATAGAAGAGGTTTTCCTGGATAGGGTCCTGATAGACGACGATGTTCCTGGGGGGAACAACGACATTGTGCGCGATCAACACCGTGGGGTCTTTGAATCCACGGATCTGATCCATGATGTGATCCGGGATGTCTGCGTAGATCTGACCAAAATTGTGGATGGGAAAGGACGCCCCGAGACGTTGAACAGCCTCCAACTCCTTTTTGACATTGACCCCTTTACCGGTGTGGGCCTTGAGGCTAACCGGAAGAAGGGCTCTTTTCGTCCCAACACGGTGGGGCGTCGCTTTGAACTGCTGCTTGATCGTTTTGCTATCGAGATCCAGGTCCGATATGGCCACCCCCTTTATGAAAGCAGACACAGCGGCGGAATTGGGCACACTGACCTTGTGCCCCTTGGCGAGGGGGATGAGCTTGAGCGCGGTTCCTGTAATCGACGGGTGGAGCACTGCCGTCCCGATGACCGGAGAGGGCATTGCGGGGTGTACCACAGGTCTCATTGCGCCGATTGCGATTGGACGGAACGCAACGGTCGCGCTGCCCGACCGCGTTTCCTCCCTATCCACAGCCCGGGGACGACCGAGGATCCGTGGAAACGCCAAGGGACCCGCGATTGTTGGAGCTATTGCACCGACCCTCGGCGCTATCCGGGGGAGCTTAACGGGTCGTTTTACTTTCGCAAGGGGACTCTTTCCGCTTTTCCGAAGGGTTTGGCTGCTTAGGGCACTCTTCGCAACGAGGTCAGCCTTCCAGAGCGACTCGTGGAACCGGGCATGGTGGAATGTGGCCAGATCGACAACATACTGGGCCGTGGGAACGTAGACCTCAGCGGTTGC
>CAYGBW010000013.1:0-11440 GCA_964348185.1 uncultured Thermodesulfobacteriota bacterium
TTTCCCCTCCGCAGTGCCGAATAGACCAAATCTCTGTCGTGGTCAAGGTCCCGGTTCAACAGCTCGGGCACAATCACATGGGTTCGAATGAAGCGAAAGCACACCCGATGGGAGATCAGAATTCCATGGGAATCTGCTCCACCGATACCGACCACTCTTCCCCGTTGGTTTAGATCATCCCACCGCCTGAGCGTTTCAGGAGAGGGGCAATCCACATAGGAACGAGGGAACAGGAGATAGTAGAGGAGATTCCATTTGGTGATTCCCACATCCCCATCCAAAATGTAATTCCAAATGCATAACCCCGTATATCCTTTGACGTTCCAATCAACCCAGGGGTATCCAGGATACCCAAGGGAGGGGTTTGGACGACTGTAGGGGTGCGCGATCATTCCAAACCCTCCTTGACGGTTGACCTCATCGACATACTGCTGGGGTGTCTTGCCAAGGGGATGCACGGGTTGTGAAATCCCAAAGGCGAGGTAGTGGTTGGTCTTGTCTTTGGGGGTAACCTCCTCTCCCACCAAGAGGAGACACTTTCCGTAGTAGCCCTCTTCTTCGGGTTGGAAACGATTGTGGTCGGTGAGGATCAGGTAGTCCAGTTGGCACTGATTGGCGACTCTCATAATCTTTTGGATGGAACCTCGCCCATCAGAGTATTTCGAGTGGACGTGGATGACACCCTGATACTGGTCGGAAGGATCGCCTTCAGCCATTGCCCTTGGGACGGAAGATGCCATGATAGTTTCGTACGCAGTCCCGCCGAAGTTGCCAGACACCGGATGCTTCAATAGAATCGAGGTTCTGACAGGCTGATGCGCACTGCCGAGTCTTGGATTGGAGCGCCCTAAATGGAGGCGAATTGACGATGTCTCTGAGGGACTGACGATGCACGCTGGCAAAATAGCTCCGGGTCATGCAGTCCTCCAAACTGCCCTCGGAATAGACGGTCAGAGCGTCGCAGTAACGGGCAAATTCGTGATGCTTCAGGGAGTTGGTGTTCATACCTGGAAAGGAATCCCTGAAGCATCACGCTTCCGGTTTTTCGCGCGATGACCCATGAATTATAGAACAATGCAGGGCGAACAATAAACCGCTTGCCCAAATCAAATCGATTGATCTGCTGTCAAGAGCCCTTTGCGATGCCGCCGTTCTATGAAGTCTCACGTTCCTTGACATGACCCGGGGTTCATGTTAAACGTTTCACAACCAATTCCTTAGGATTCAGCTCTCCATTGAAAGAAAGGAGTAAGTCTATGGAGATCGAGGGCTATCAGTTTCCCGATGATCTGTACTATCATAAGGAACACTACTGGGCTAGAATTGAGAACGACGCAGTCGTCATGGGGGCCACAGACTTTGCTCAGAAACTCGCAGGAGAGATTACTTACGTGGAACTCCCCGAGGCGGGACGCAAATCGGAACAGGACAAGCCCTGTGGTTCCATGGAAACAGGGAAATGGGTAGGTCGCATCTATGCGGTCGTGTCGGGTACGGTGATTGAGGTCAATGAGGAGTTGGAAGACACTCCGGAAGCAATCAACGAAAGCCCTTATGAAAGGGGATGGATCTGCAAGATCAAACCCTCCAATCTCCATGAAGAGCTGAGAAACCTGATGAGAATCGATGCCATGCCAGCGTTTATTCGCTCCGAAATCGCCCGGGTTGAGACAATCACATCGAAAAAACCATAATCCAGAGGGCGAAAATGTATCTCTTCGATCTCGGACAACTCCCTGGCCAGCAGTCAATGCTCGTCTTCCACGCCTTGGCCCGTATGGGCGTTGAGGCTCTGGTTTTGGTGTCTCCCAAGAGTCCTCTGGGAAGCGTCGGTTACTTCCAGAACATGGAAGAGGAGATCGACCTGGAGTTCTGTCGCCGTGCAAAGATCCCGGTGATGCGACGGGAGGTTGGCGGTGGCGCAACTTACCTCGACCAGGATCAGATCTTCTACCAGGTCGTCTGGAGGAAAGACAATGCCAGGCTACCTCATCGAATCAAAGAGGTTTTCTCCATTCTATCCGAGCCTCCCTGCGAGGTATACCGAGAGTTTGGAATTGACGCACACTTCAGGCCAGAGAATGACATTGTCACCGAGGAGGGACGTAAAATCGCCGGTGAGGGAGGAGGCAATATCGGGGATGGCATGGTTTTTGTCGGAGGGATTCTCATGGACTTCGACTACCGAACCATGAGCAGAGTCCTGAAAGTCCCGGACGAAAAATTTCGGGACAAGATTTTCAGAACCCTGGAGGAAAACGTCACCACCATGAAGCGAGAACTGGGTACAGTGCCTCCAAGGAGAGAAATCATTTCTGCCCTTATCGACCGCTTCTCAAAGGTTCTGGGCAGGCTCACACCCGCCAAACTCGACCCGGAGACCCTCCAGAGAATGGAAGAACTCGAGCGGTGGTTCACGTCGGACCGGTTTTTTTTCCGCAAGACCTCGAGAATTCCCCGAGGAGTCAAAATCCGCGAGGGGGTCGAGATTCTTTACGGGCTCCATAAGGCCAGAGGGGGCCTGATAAGAACTGTGGAAGCGGTTGAAGAGGAACGTCTCACCGGGGTGGACATCTCTGGCGACTTTCAGTTCTATCCCAAAGAGGATCTCTCTCGCCTAGAGAGGAACCTCAGAGAGGTAGCTTTTAGAAGGGAAGCCATTCACCGTCGAATCGAGCGTTTCTACGAGGAGAAAAGGGTCGAAACACCGGGTGTATGTCCTGACGACCTGACACAGACAATCGTGACGGCCAGGTCTTCATGAAAGTGTGACTGGGGTCATGACTCTTTTACCTAGGCCTTCAAGAAAGCGGGGGCACCCAGTGACCGGGGGGTGAACCTCGAAGAACGGCTCTTCACCTGGCTAGGGTTTAGCGTTTAAGCGTAGGAGCCGATGAGAGAGACGCTTCCATGATCAAGGTCAGTGAACTGGATCACAATTTCAAACACGAGATTGCCAGAGAACCTGGGGGCGAACACATACACCGGTGCTTTTCTTGTGGGACCTGCACTGCAGGTTGCCCTGTCCGGGAGGTGACAGACCGCTACAACCCGCGCAAAATAGTCCGAATGGCCCTCCTTGGTATGCGTAGAGAGGTCCTTTCTAGCGATTTTATCTGGCTCTGTTCGGCGTGCTACACATGCTATGAGCGATGCCCTCAGGACGTTCGGATCACAGAGCTGATGACCGCCATCAAGAACATCGCTGTTCGGGAGGGTTACACCCCTCTTGCGTTCATCACCCAGATCGACCTGCTTAGAGAGCACGGTCGCCTCTATGAGATTGGGGAGTTTGAAAATCAGAAGCGGTTGGATCTCAGACTCCCCGAGATCACGGAGAAATCAGAGGAGATCAAGAGGCTTCTCCGGAGCACCAGGATTGAGAAACTCGTTGGGTCGGAGCGGTGACACCATCGGGTTGAACCAGACCATGGATCAATTCTCATCGACTCAGGGGTTTCTATGAGATACGCCCTCTTTCTCGGGTGCACCGTTCCTGTCCGATCCCTGAACTATGAGCTCTCTGCGAGGAGAGTCGCCGAATCACTCGGGATTGAATTGCTGGATATCAATGGCTTCGCATGTTGTGGTTATCCGGTTAAAGCCCTTGACCACGACACAGCACTCCTTCTGGCCGCGAGAAATCTCTGTGTTGCTGAGGAGAGGGGTCTCAACATCTGTACCCTGTGCAGCGCTTGTACCGGAACCCTGGCCGAAGCCAACAGGGCACTAAAAACCCACCCTGAGGCACACCGCAAGGTCAACCAACACCTCAAAGAGACCCTGGGGAAGTCCTACCACGGCGCGGTCGAGGTGAAGCACTTTGCAAGGGTCCTTTTTCATGACGTGGGTCTCGACAGGATCCGGGAGAGGGTAAACGTCGATCTCTCATCCCTCCACCTTGCGGCCCATTACGGGTGCCATTACCTCAAGCCTTCCCCTCTCTACGAGCACATCGAGGATCCTGAGAATCCTCACACCCTTGATGATCTGATCGAGGCTACGGGGGCCACTTCCCTCCTTTTTGAGGGTCGCGACCGATGTTGTGGTGGGGGGGTCCTCGGGGTTGATGAGGGGGTTGCCCTTGCCATGGCCAGAGAGAAGCTCGATCGCGTCGTGGCCGCTGGGGGCGATGGCATCGTCCTGTTCTGCCCTTTCTGCGACATCATGTATGGGTCCAGTCAGAGAAAGATCGAGAAGACCTTTGGCACACACTACGGGGTTCCCGTTCTCTACCTTCCTCAGCTTCTCGGTCTGGCCATGGGGATTTCCTCAGAGGAACTCGGATTCAGACTCAACAGAGTGAAACCCAAAGGCCTTCTCGAAAAGGTGGCTCCTCAAGAGGAAGGTTGAGATGGGGGACGTGAAGTTTTCAACAAGCCCGGGGTCTGAGGCTCTCCTTCCAACCGGGGCGGTCCTGGTTGTGGGGGGAGGGATCGGTGGAATCCAGTCCTCTCTCGATCTGGCCGAGTCTGGGTTCAAGGTCTACTTGGTGGAAAGGAATCTCAGCATTGGCGGGACCATGGCCCAACTGGACAAGACCTTTCCCACGAATGACTGCGCCATGTGTATCCTCTCTCCCAAGCTGGTCGATGCAGGCCGCCACAGGAACATCCAGATTCTCCCTCTCTCCACGGTGGAGAGCGTGGAGGGTGAGGCTGGAAACTTTCGCGTTACCGTTCGGAAGAAACCGCGATACGTCGACATTGAAAAGTGTACCCGTTGTGGCGACTGCACAAAGGTCTGCCCGGTGGAGCTACCGAATGAATATGAGCAAGGACTCGTGCAGCGGAGGGCAATCTATCCGCTCTTCGCCCAGTCCATGCCCAGTGCGTACGGCATTGACAAGGAGGGGACCCCTCCCTGCCGGGCCACCTGTCCGATCGATGTGAATGTTCAGGGGTATATCGCCCTCGTATCTCAGGGCAAATACAGGGAAGCCCTGGCCCTGGTTAGAGAGAAAAATCCCTTTCCAGGCATCACCGGACGAATCTGTACCCATCCCTGTGAGAGCGCCTGTCGCCGGGGCGAGGTGGATCAGCCCGTCGCCATCGACGCTCTGAAACGTTTCGTGGCGGATCTTGAAAAGGAGTTGGAAATCGATCTGAACACGCCTTTGGACCGACCGGAAAAGGTGGCCATTGTGGGATCCGGACCTGCTGGCCTTCTCGCTGCCTACGACTTGAGAAAAATGGGCTATCCGATCACCGTCTTTGAAGCCCTCCCGTTCCCTGGAGGGATGCTGGCAGTAGGAATCCCCGAATACCGGTTGCCCAGGGACATCCTGAATCGAGAGGTCGGGATTGTTAAGAACCTGGGAGCTGAATTCCGTTTCAATACGCGAGTGGGCAAGGACATCACCCTGAAAGAACTGAAGAGACAGTTTGAGGCAATCTTTCTGGCCCCGGGCGCCCATGTCAGTAACAGATTGGGGATCTCCGGCGAGGACCTTGAGGGTGTCATCCATGCCACGGATTACTTGAGACGGGTCAACCTGGGCGTGCCTCCCCAAATTGGGCCAAGGGTGGTTGTGGTTGGGGGAGGAAACGCTGCCATCGATGCTGCCAGAACGGCCCGCAGGCACGGCGGCTCAGAGGTCTCCATCGTATATCGCAGATCCCGTCTGGAAATGCCTGCCCAACCCGAGGAGATCGAAGGGGCAGAGGCCGAGGGCATTAGCATCCACTTTCTAGCCACTCCAGTCAGCATCCTGGGAGATCACGGCCGAGTCTCGTCCATTGAGTGCATCAGAATGGAACTGGGAGAACCCGATGATTCGGGAAGGCGACGCCCCATTCCTGTGAGGGGCTCAGAATTCACCTTGGACGGGGATACCGTGATCAGTGCCATCGGCCAGTCTCCGGATCTCTCCTTTCTTCGGGCAGGAGAGGACCTCAGAGTCAGCGAGAAGGGAACGATTGACGTTGACCCTATCACCCTGGAGACGTCTGTGAGGGGCGTTTTTGCGGGGGGGGATGGCGTGACAGGGCCGAAGACCTATATCGATGCCATGGCGGCAGGCCGGGAGGCCGCCGTCTCAATCGATCGTTTCCTCCAAGGTAGAGCCCTGGAACACAACCGCAGAACAGGGGCACCTCAGGACAGCCCGGTCACTGTGGATATTGAGACCGTGCCCTGCCGCCCACGGGTCCAGATGAAAGCCCTGAACCCGGCAGAGCGGGTCAGAGACCTCAGGGAGGTCAATCTGGGTTTGAGTGAGACAGAGGCCCACCAGGAGGCCAGCCGTTGTCTCCAGTGTGGGAGGTGCGCTGAATGCGGGGAATGCGTCAGAGCCTGTGAGGCGAAGGCCATTTCCCACGAGATGAAAGAGGAGGTCCTTGAGCTTTCGGTGGGCTCGATCATCCTCACACCGGGATTCGATGAATTTGATCCCCGACGGAAGACCGAGTACGGATATGGACGCTTTCCCAATGTGGTGAGCAGCATCGAGTTTGAGCGGTTTCTCTCTGCCTCGGGTCCCTTCGAAGGGCATATCCACAGGCCATCGGATCATAGGCCTCCGAAGAAGGTGGCTTGGATCCAGTGCGTTGGATCGAGAGATCCTCACATGGGCCTAGGGTACTGCTCCTCTGTCTGCTGCATGTATGCCACAAAAGAGGCGATCATCGCCAGGCAGCACGCCCCGGATCTCGAGGCCTCCATCTTTTACATGGACATGCGGGCCTTTGGCAAAGACTTTGACAGGTACATCGATCGCGCCAGGGGCGAGTATGGCATCCGGTACATACGATCCCGAATTTCGGGTGTGACTGAAGACCCCCAGACCCATGATCTCTTTCTCAGTTACGAAACAGAGGGGGGCACCCTAATCAGGGACCGATTCGACATCGTCGTGCTCTCGGTCGGATTCTTGCCATCCCATACGGCTCAAGATCTGGCCGATGTCTTCAAAATCGAGCTCAGCCCTTACCATTTCGCCAAAACCTCTTGTGCCCAACCTCTGAGGACGAATCGTCCGGGAGTCTTTGTGGGGGGTGCGTTCTCAGGCCCCAAGGATATCCCTGAAACCGTGGCTCAGGGAAGCGGTGCGGCGGCTGAGGCGGCAGCCATTCTGGCACCGTCCAGAGGCACGCTGGTCGAAAAGATCGAACTCCCCCCTGAACGGGAGGTGGCATACGAAAGGCCGAGAATCGGCGTTTTTGTCTGTCACTGTGGGATCAACATCGCCGGTGTGGTCGATGTCCCGGAGGTGGCCCGGTACGCGGCTACCCTCCCGCGCGTGGTCCATGTGGAGGACAATCTCTATACCTGTTCCCAGGACACCCAGGACCAAATCAAGAGGACCATTCTGGAGCATCGCCTGAACCGGGTCGTCGTGGCGTCATGCTCCCCTCGAACCCATGAGCCCCTGTTTCAAGACACCGTCCGGACCGCCGGACTCAATCGCTACCTCTTTGAAATGGCAAACATTCGGGATCAATGCTCATGGGCCCATATGAACCAGCCTCGAGAAGCCACCGAGAAGGCAAAGGACCTTGTCCGGATGGCCGTGAGCAAGGCCGCTCTCCTCGAGCCCCTGGCAACGATCCGAATTCCTGTCAACCCCAGCGGGCTTGTCGTGGGGGGAGGTTTGGCCGGGTTGACCTCCGCGGTAAAACTCGCTGAACAGGGATATCAGGTCTACCTCGTGGAAAAGGAGAAGGAGCTGGGCGGGAATTTGAGGTCCCTCGCGACCACCCTAGAGGGGGAGAACCCTCAGGAAATCTTGAATGACCTGATCAGAAAGGCCTCCACCCACCCTCGGATCAGAATCTTCAAGAGCGCCCAGGTCGAAAGGATCAATGGGTTTGTCGGCAGTTTCAAAACGACCCTGAAGATTAACGGGGGTCCCGCTGAGCTCGAGCACGGCATCGTCATCGTGGCGACAGGGGCCCAGGAGATGGCGACCCGGGAATACGGCTATGGGCAGGACAGGAGAGTCCTAACACAGCACGAACTCGAGTCTCTCCTCCACGGGGATCCCGCGCTTCTCCCGGCCCACGATTCACGACTGACAGTTTGCATGATTCAGTGTGTGGGGTCACGAAGCGAGACGCACCCCTACTGCAGTCGCATCTGCTGTGGTAACGCGATAAAAAACGCCCTGGCGATAAAAGATCGCTTTCCCCAAGCCCAGATCTACATTCTCTATCGCGACATCCGGACCTATGGGATGAAGGAAGACTCCTATCAGAGGGCACGAGAAGAGGGGGTCCTCTTTATCCCCTTCGATCTAGAGGAAAAACCCCGTGTGGAAAGCCAAGGCGGGATGCTCCGCGTTACGGCCTATGATCCCCTACTCCAGGACAGTATCGTCCTCGACCCTGACTGGCTCGTCCTGAGTGTCGGGATCGCGGCTCCTGAGTCGAACGGGGCACTGGCCCAGATGTTGAAGGTTCCTCTTGACGGGGACGGCTTCTTTCTGGAAGCCCATATGAAGCTCCGACCGGTTGACTTCTCAACGGATGGGGTATTTCTGGCAGGCCTGGCCCACGGGCCCAAATTCATCGATGAAACCATTGTCCAGGCCAATGCGGCGGTATCCCGAGCGTGCACCGTCCTTTCCAAGGAGGTGATCGAGGTTCCCGGGACGGTTTCCCAGGTCGATGAGAGGAGATGCGAAGCATGCGGCCTCTGCGAAGGGGTTTGTCCCTATCACGCCGTTCAGGTGGTGTCCAAGCAGACCATCGTGGGGGAAAAGGAGGTGGCCCAGGTTAACGAGGCCCTCTGCAAAGGATGCGGTGTCTGCGCCGCATCGTGTCGTTCAGGAGCCATCGATCTGAAAGGATTCAGCGACGAGGAGATCGTCGCGCAGATCGCCCACGTGAACCCTCTCTAGTGCAGGGGACCACAACGGGGCCCTTAAAAGGAATCAAGAATCCACGGTGAGAGGACGGGATTTGACGTTCTAGAATCGAGGCGTTCTTCCGTGACCAAACAATGGGAGCCAAAGATTCTCGCCTTCCTCTGTAACTGGTGTTCCTATGCGGGCGCCGACCTGGCGGGGACATCGAGGATCCAGTACCCGCCCAACATCCGGGTCATTCGTGTACCCTGCTCCGGTAGAATCAACCCCCTCTTTATCATCAAGGCCCTCCAGACAGGGGCAGATGGAGTCCTGGTTTCTGGGTGTCATCCCGGTGACTGTCACTATGAGTCGGGTAACTATCTTGCCAGGCGAAAATCGGCAACCCTCAAGGGGTTTCTTGAGTTTGTCGGGATCGAGGAGGGACGGGTTCACTTCTCCTGGGTCTCAGCTGCCGAGGGAGCAAAATTCTCCCAGGTGGTGGACGACGTTACCCAAAGGGTTCAGAAGTTGGGGCCTGCAAAACGGCTCGTCAAGTTGAGCGGTTGAGACGATGCAAGGACAAGGCAAAAAGATTCGAGAAATTGCCAGGCACCTTCTGGCAGAACGTCGGGTTGATGTGATGATTGGGTTTGAAAGGGGCACCCTCCCCCTTCGGGCTTCACCTGTCTTTGTCCGGAAGCCAGATGACGTTGATCGTCTGATTTGGGACTGTTTCTGCGAAAACAACCTGGCGAAATATCTTACCCGACTGACGGATCGCCGCGTAGGGATTGTGGCCAAAGGATGTGACAGTCGGTCGATCGTGGCCCTCATGGTGGAGCGGCAGGTCCAGAGAGAGCAGGTGACCATTATCGGGGTCCCCTGCCCCCGAATGGTTGACCGCCGGAGAGTCATCGAAGAGATGGACGGGGAGATTCTCCACGCTCGGCCAAAGGGGGGGAGTCTCTGGTTAGAAGGCAAAACCTTTAAGAGGCGTCTCTCTACGATTGATTTTCTCTATCCGAGTTGTAGGGTCTGCATCCATCGAAACCCCGTGATTCATGATATCCTTGTAGGAGAACTGGTAGAGGAGAGATCACTCGGCGAGGAACGATCCCTCGAATTTGAAAAACTACCCGATCATGAGCGATGGGCCATTTTTTCCAAAGGCGTCAGCTCATGTATTCGCTGCTACGCCTGTCGCCAAGCTTGTCCCATGTGCTACTGTACCGAGTGTTTTGTGGATAACCGTTCTCCCCGATGGATCGACAAAGGGCTCGATCCTTCCGACCTTCAGATCTGGCAGATCGTCAGGACCTTTCACCTCACAGGCAGATGCGTTGCATGTGGCGCCTGTGAGAGGGCCTGCCCCATGGACATTGATCTCGTCTATATGCACGAGAAACTCAACCGGGAGGTGAAGGAACGATTTGCCTTTGAAACCGGTATCGATGCGGACGCCCCTGCACCTCTGGCCACCTTCAGGCCTGACGATCCAGAGGAATTTGTCAAGTAGGGAAAAGGGATGAAGAAAATCACGAAGGAACATTTGGGGTCCCTCATCGAAAGGCTTCTCGAGGAATTCGAGGTCTTTGCCCCGGTTCGGTCAGAAAAGGGGGCGGAGTTTACCCGGGTCAATCGGGCCGATGAGATCTGCCTGGACTTTGTCAATTCTAGGGTTCCTCCAAAGAAGGTGCTTTTCCCCCAGGCTGAGGCTATCTTCCGGTATGAAAAGAGAGAAACCGGATTCCAGGTTGAATCGACTGAACATGTTGAAAAGGGGCGACTCCTCCTGGGGATGAGACCCTGCGATGTCCATTCCTTTGCCCTGTTGGATTGCGTCTTTGAAGGAGACATTTTTCGGGATCCCTATTATCTGAACAAGCGTGAAAAGACGGTTATCATTGCCCTCGGGTGCGACTGTCCGGCCACCACCTGCTTCTGTTCTTCAGTCGAATCGGGGCCCTTCTCTCGGGCAGGGGCGGATGTTTTTCTGACCTCTATCGGAGAGGCTTACGTGATCGATATCTTGACGCCAAGGGGCAATCAGATTATGGAAAGAGCCGTCCTTCCGGAGGCTTCACAGGGCGAGGTGGAGAGAGCGGAAGAGATTGAGTCTCGGGCGCGGAAAGACGTGATACTCTCTCTGGTGGGGGGAGGGAATCTCGCTGATAGGCTTGATCAGATGGCGGACAGCGACTTCTGGGGCGATGTTCACGAGAAGTGTCTCGGCTGCGGCATCTGTACCTTCCTCTGCCCCACTTGCCACTGCTTCGACATTGTGGACGAAGGGGGGGAGGCCAAGGGCCACCGGGTGAGACATTGGGACAGCTGCCTCTTCCCTCTCTACACTCAGGAGACGTCGGGCTATAATCCGCGGCCAACAGGACGGCAACGGATGCGCCAACGGGTCATGCACAAGTTCAACTACTATGTGAAATCCTTCGGCAAGGCGGCCTGTGTGGGCTGTGGCCGGTGTGTGACGTATTGCCCCGTCAATCTCGATATCCGGAGGGTGATCGAAGCGATCAAGAGTCAGGAGTCAGAAGACAGAAGTCAGAAATGAAAAGTCAGGAGTCAGAATAAAAGCGAATTGAACGGGGCCTTTCAACGGATGATGGTAGGGGAGAGAACGCATGGCCCGGCAAACCT
>CAYGBW010000014.1:0-32850 GCA_964348185.1 uncultured Thermodesulfobacteriota bacterium
TGAGCCACCCCCGCCGGCTCCGAGGAGTCCTGCTCCGATGACAATATCAACCATCTCCTGTTTAGCAATTGTTCTCATAGGGTCTCCTTTCATAAAGCGGCACAAAACGCACGCTTCACCCTTATTCTATAGAAGCGCGCTTGCTGTCCGTTGTCAGTTGTCCGGGGTCCGTTGCTGCAAACGTCCGCGCCGAATGAGCCGAGGCCACTCAGGGATACTTCTGGGTTTGGTAAAAGCCACCCAACATGGCCGCTCCCAGAAGAGAGGATTGATCCTGAAACTCGTATTCGAAGTCCCCTGTCCAGCGTTTTTTCACCTCGAGAAAGTGTCTGATCCTTGCACCACCCCCGGTTGTCATGACTTTGGTGCCCAGCTTTACCCGCTGAGAAACCTCTTTCAGATGCTCCCCATGGTAGACGGCGTTACCCCGGATCAGACCCAGGAGCATCTTCTCCCGGGTTGTCTCCAGGGTTAGGCCTGAGAACCCCGCCGTCAATTGCTCCAGACTGTAGCGGGACCCCTGGAGGAAGGGGACATAGTGGGGAAGCTCGGCTTCCAGGCGATCTGGATCCTTGCTTTCGAAAAAATCGGCCAGGACAGAAGGCACGTATTCGTCAAAGAATCGGTCTTTGGTCATGTCCTGGCAGAATACAGAATGGAACCATTCCAAAGCAATACCCCCCGTGTTGAGAACGAAAAAGGTAACCCATCGATTGGGGATGACGTGGCAGCGGACGTTGAAATTCCTGGAACTGACCTGTCTGTCCACGCATACGCTGGTTATCTCACAAGTCCCTGAGATATTGTTGATGTCGCCAGGGTCGGTCAAACCGCCCGACAGGGCGGCAAGAACGGCATCATTGCCGCCACACAATACATCACAGTGTTCGGGCAATCCCAATTCAGCGGCGACCTCTGGTCGAATCCTGCCAGCTCGATGATAGGAGTGCATCAAAGGGGGTAGTTTCTTCTCAGGTATCCCGGACAGGGCGAGAATGTCCGTGTTCCAGGTCAAGTCGTGGCGGGCGGTATTGTAGAGCCCGGTTATCGATGTGGTCGAGGGGTCGATCGCCCACTCACCGGTGAATCGTTTGACCATATAGGTGTTACAGTGGCCAAACTTTTCAGCACCCTCCCAAACACCCGGTTGGTTTTCTCGAATCCAGAGAATAGAGCAGAGTGAAGACCCCCCGGACACCGGTAGATTGCAGGTTTCACGGAGAAATTTCTCCTCTCCAACCCGCTGTCGGATCTCTCTTGCCTGTTTATGGGAACGGCCGTCGAAAAAGAGAATTGCAGGCCCGAGTGACCTTCCGTCCTCAGCCATCGGCACAAGGCCTGGCGTTGTCACGGAAAAAGAGATCACCCCGACTGACGATAGAAAAGATTTCAGTTCTACACAACATTCTTGAAGGGCCTGCCACCATTTCTCCGGCTCAACGTCTGCTTTGCCACTATCATAGAGGTTGACCTGATAGAGCCGAGAAGCCTCACACTTTTTGTCCAAACTCGGGCCAAACACGCCCATCTTGAAAGCTGTCGTGCCAACATCAATCGCCAGAATGTCTCTCATGACGGAGAACCCCCTCCTCTCACCTTCACAATTCCTTTGGACTTGTCACTAACTCGTCGTCACTGAAAAACGCCCCCGACCCTCTCTGTCCGGAGTTTTTGACCCGTTCCAAGGCTCGGTCGTTCGATCTTCCGAACTCGGCCTAGCGGCCTCAGACAGCGGAATCTCGCCCCTTCGGGGACACTCCCTTCGCCGAGACGGGTAGCCCCAAAAACTCCGTAATGTTCGCTCCAGGGACATTTTTCAGTGACGACTAACTCGATTATAGTGAACTGAACTGAAAAATCAAACGGTTTCGAGTAGCAACCCAGAGCGGAATTCCTGCGAGCCAGGGGGGCGGTTTGAAGGCAAGTAAGTAAGTCAACACTCCCCCCTTGAAAAGAATGACAGGTGTAGGATAGATTCTCTACAACCCCTCCATGCAGGTCAGTGGATAGTCAGGGTACCTTCCCTCATCGTAATAGACTTACGAGCCAGGAGATCAATTGGCCCCTTGAAAGGTGGTTCCGGAACGGTTCCCATTGGAGAGGTCGGGGGAGCGTTTGGTCTACCCAAAAGGAGGGTTTCGAAGCACATCAAGGACTGTCTGTCTCATGCCTCTCTCCCCCGGGACAGAAACAGGCCGTAGAGTGGAGCTTGGCAAAAGGAGATCGCACGATGAAGAAAATGACTCGACGGGAATTTATCAGGGAGACCTCGATTTCTATCTTGGCTGCTGCTGGCACGATCCATTTCAACCCCCTCGAAGCCTTTGCCGGAGATCCAGAGACGGAACTCGCCTGGGACAAAGCACCCTGCAGGTTTTGTGGAACGGGCTGCTCTGTCCTGGTTGGGGTAAAAGACGGGAAGATTATGGCGGTCAAGGGAGACCCTCGGTCGTCTGTTAATGAGGGGACTCTTTGTGTGAAGGGTTATTCCCTCCCTTTCATCCAGTACGGTAAGGATCGACTCACGAGGCCGCTGGTCAGAATGAAAAAGGGTCACTATCACAAACACGGCGAACTTACCGAAGCCTCATGGGATGAAGCTATGGATCTCATCGTGAGGAAGGCGAAACAATCCATCCGAGAGAAGGGACCCCAGTCCATCGCCATGTTTGGCTCTGGTCAGTGGACGATCTGGGAAGGCTATGCAGCAGCGAAACTCTGGAAAGGCGGATTGCGTTCTAACAGCTTGGAGGTCAATGCTCGACATTGCATGGCAAGCGCTGTCGCGGGTTTCATGACAACCTTCGGAATGGATGAACCCATGGGGAGCTATGAGGATTTCGGGCATGCCGATGCTTTTGTTCTTTGGGGAGCAAATATGGCTGAGATGCATCCAATTCTATTCTCCAAAGTGACGGCCCGCCTCCTGGCGAGCAAGAACGCGGAGCTCATTAATCTCACACCCCTATCGAATCGTTCTTCTGCGATGGCCAGCCGAGAGATTATCTTCAAACCGCAATCTGATCTGGCGATTGCCAATGGTATTGCCAACCTCCTTATAAAAAAGGGACTGATCAACTTGCCGTTCTTGGAGAAGCATGCGACGGTCAAAAGGGGAAAGGAGAATATTGGGTACGGACTCGAAGACCGGTTTGCATTCACCGAAGAGGCAAAATTGGAGGATTTCGGCACCTATGAAGAATACGTATCGAGATATTCAACCGAGTACGTGGAGAAGGTAAGCGGTGTTTCTCCCGCTGACCTCGAATATCTATCTCAGATATACGGTGATCCGAAAGTCAAAGTCATATCCTTTTGGACTATGGGGGTTAATCAGCACACCCGGGGCACATGGATGAACAACCTGATTTACAATCTCCATCTCCTAACGGGGAAAATCAGTGAGCCAGGCAACCAGCCTTTCTCTCTCACCGGTCAACCGAGCGCCTGTGGCACCTGTCGGGAAGTCGGCACGTTCACGCATCGCCTGCCAGCAGATATGGTCGTAACCAATCCAGAACACCGGGCCCGGACCGAAAGTGCATGGAAACTCCCTTCAGGAACGATTCCGGCGAAGCCGACCTATCATGCTGTGGAGATGGTGCGGGCTCTGGACAGGGGAGACGTAACTCTGTTCTGGAGTATGACGGCCAATCCGTTCCAGGATTATCCTAATCTCAACCGGTACCAGAATGGTGCATTAAAGGATGGACGCTTTATTGTCGTCTCAGATGTTTATCCGACCCGTTCAACAGAGATAGCCGATGTCGTTTTGCCCAGTGCCATGTGGGTCGAAAAAGAGGGAGCCTTTGGCAATGCGGAGCGGAGAACGCAATTCTGGAAGAAGATGGTAGACGCTCCGGGCGAGTCCAAGTCTGATCTCTGGCAACTGATCGAATTTGCCAAGAGAATGGGGCTTGGAACCCTGTTCGAGTTTCCAGCGTCAGGTTACCCCATACCTCCCGGGCATCGGGCATCCGATGCCAGTCAAGCTGCGGGATTCTACATGGAAAAAGCGCTGTGGGAGGAGTATCGGCAGTTTGGTATCGGCCATGGCCACGATCTGGCTCCTTTCGAAGAGTATCATGAGAGAAGAGGCTTGAGATGGCCCGTGGTCAATGGCAAGGAGACGCTCATTCGATATAGAGAGGGATATGACCCATACGTTGAAAAGGGGAAGGGACTTCAATTCTACGGCAATGAGAGACACGATGACAGAGCTGTCATCTGGCTTCGACCTTACGAGGCGCCCCCTGAGGTGCCAGATACGGACTATCCTTTCTGGCTGTGTACGGGAAGGGTCCTCGAACATTGGCATTCGGGCACAATGACCCGACGGGCAACAACTCTGTATAAAGCGTATCCCCATGCCACGGCCAACCTAAATCCAAACGATGCGAAGAACCTTGGGATAAAGCGTGGCGATAGAGTGAGGATATCGTCCAGGAGAGGGCAAGTCATACTCTATGCTGAAGTCGGGGGGAGGGTTACTCCTCAGGAAGGGATGGTCTATGTTCCCTGGTTCGACGAGGATGTCATGATCAACAGGGTTACCCTGGATGCCTTCTGTCCCATCTCCAAACAGGCCGACTTCAAGAAATGCGCCGTGAGAATAGAGAAGGCTTGATGGCGAATAGGAGGAAACTCATGAGCGTTCTGAACCCATTCAAAGCATTTTCCTTGGTTTGCTTGAGTATTCTGCTGGCCTCTGGTGTGCTATCCCAGGAACTTCATCAGGGGAGTGGACTGGCCACGGGCCAGCCGGGGATGATTACCTACCCGGAAAATCCACCCGGAGAAACGAACAAGCTCCCACGTCCTTACACTGGTGCTCCTCCACTCGTGCCGCACAACGTGGTCGAATTTGAGATCAGCAAGTCTGCGAATGACTGCCTCGATTGCCATTTGGACGGCGTGGAGATAGAAGAGGGGCACGTTGCAACAAAGGTCCCCCTTTCGCATTTCGTTAATGAGTACACCGGAGAACGGGAGGCTGGTCAGGTCGTAGGGACGAGATACAACTGTCTGCAGTGCCATGTACCCCAATCGAAGGAGGACTAGGATCACGTTCAGTTCCAGCACCTTACAGGATCTGGCTGTTCTTTCCATTACGATGATAGCAGAACGTGGGATTGAAACTCATGAAATTCCGGCCGGTCCAATGATGCATGAGTACAGGTCTTCATCAGTCTGGTGAGATAAATGGCGAGGGTTTTAGCCCGGTTAGTCAAAAGGCGTTGCCCCCGTCACGGGCAAGAGCATTTCCAGCAAATTTCTAATTTCTACTTGATTTTTTCTGGAAATTGGGATTAATTGAGTGCAAATCCCAAATGCTTTGCTGGAAAGGAGATAGGCGGTAATGGCTAGAGGTACGGTGAAGTGGTTCAATGAAAAGAAGGGCTATGGATTCATTTCTCAGGAGGATGGAAACGACGTCTTTGTCCATTACTCTGCAATCGAGCAGGGAGGGTTCAAGACTCTACGGGAGGGTGACGAGGTAGAATTTGAGATCACCCAGGGCCCGAAAGGTGCTCAGGCTTCAAAGGTTGTTGTTGTCAGCTAGAATGAAAGCCAGTCTGAAAACATCCCCCCGGAAGTGGCACCTCTGGGGGGTTTATTTTTGATAAACGGTTGCCTGTATTAGAATTTCTTTGATGCTCCAAGCTCTGCTTTGCGGGTTAGGTAGTGATTAAGACTGTCCGATTAAAGGTTCTCTCGCCCGCTCCCCTTCGGCTTTGCTCAGGGCAGGCCCTGCAGTCGCTTGAGGTCACAGAGGGGTTCGAATTGTTCGATCGCTTCGCTTGTTCGAGCGGGTTCATCTCGTTTTCGGGTGGTTTGGTTATTTCGAAGTGGATTTGCGAGTTGAACGAGTCGAACAACTTGAACGAATTGAACATTCTTGGAATCCTCCTCTTCCCGCCTTGGGGGACTAAAAAACTCGGTGTCTCTGTGCGCTCTGTGAGAGATACTGAAAAGACCCTGTCAGGGTCACCATCAAGCCAACCCTTCTAGGGGTGCTAATTGAGGGCAGACAGAACTCGATGATCCCTCTTCGTGACACCGTCCAATCCAGAAAGTATCCGATCGTCCGAAACGGTCTGATCGTTGTGAACGTGCTGGTCTACCTGTGGGAGCTCTCTCAGGGGTCCTATCTCCAGAGGGCTTTCAATCTCTATGGCGTGGTTCCCATCCGCTATTCCAATCCTCAGATCGCCATGCATTTCTCCCTTTTCGAACAGGTTCTTCCCTTTTTGACCTCCATGTTCCTTCACGGGGGGTTCTTTCACCTACTGGGGAACATGTGGTTTCTCTACATTTTTGGAGACAACGTTGAGGACCGGGTTGGACCTTTTCGCTTTCTCCTGTTCTACCTCCTCAGCGGTATTGCAGCGGCTCTGATCCATCTGGTGACGAATTGGAATTCCCAGCTTCCCACCATTGGGGCCAGCGGTGCAATTGCAGGTGTCATGGGGGCCTATTTTCTTCTCTATCCCAGGGCCCGAATCCTCACGATGGTTCCGATCTTTTTTCTTCCCCTGTTCTTCGAAATACCGGCCTTCTTCTTCCTGGGCTACTGGGCTCTGATCCAGTTCCTATACGGCACGGTCAGCCAGGGGCTGGCAGGGGGTGTGGCCTGGTGGGCCCACGTTGGGGGGTTCGTATTCGGGCTGGCCGCGATCAAACTGTTTGAGCGCCTCCCAAAGACGGGGGCTGCCGATAAGGTGAGCCGATATACACAGCGACGAAGCACGCCGCGGCTTCAGCAGGTCCGCCCCAGGGAGGCAACAGAAGCCCTGGACACCCATGGCACCCTTGTCGTGACGCCCCGGGAGGCGAATCTCGGGGCCCGCAAACTCATCAGCGTTCCCTACATGAAAAAGACCGTTGTCCTCACCATTCCCGCTGGTATCCGGGATGGCGCCCGGCTGCGCCTCCGGGGAATGGGGAGGAAATCGCGGACTCGTGAAGCGGGTGATCTGTACCTCACCGTCAGGATCGAAACATGAGTCGGGAAGGGGTTTACAAAGGGGTCCCGTCGATGGGTGCAGACGACCTGGGAGCACCGATCAATCCTGCTTGAATGCTTTTTCAGACGAGGTCTCCATGAAAATCCGTACCATTGAGCGTTTCCTGGTTCATCCCGGCACCCCGAGAAGCGGCTGGATCGGGGGCAAGAACTGGCTCCTGGTGAAAGTCGAGACCGACCAGGGCATTCCGGGGTGGGGGGAAGCCTACACGGTAGCCGATAGAGAGGAGGCTATTGCTCGGCATATTGATGAACTCAGCCCCTATCTCGTGGGAAGAGATCCCTTTCACATCAAACACTTCACACAGATGGTGTACAACGACTTTGCAGGAAGGCGAGGAGCGATGGACCTGTTCTGTGCGGTGAGCGGCATCGAGCAGGCCTTGTGGGATATTGTGGGCAAGCGCCTCTCCACGCCGGTCTACAACCTGCTCGGCGGTCCATGCCGGAACCGGATACGGGTCTACGCCAATGGCTGGTATGGCGGAGTGTCCACACCAGAGGAGCTGGCCCTGAGAGCAGTGGAGGTGGTGAAGACCGGGTTTACAGCCCTGAAGTTTGACCCCTTCCCCGGACCGTGGCGCCTCTACATCGGTCGAGACAGTGAGCGGGCTGCGGTTGAAAACGTACGAGCGGTGCGGGAGGCGGTGGGTGCAGACATAGACCTACTCATCGAGGTCCACCGGCGGCTGGCCCCCATGCACGCAGTACGGGTGGCGAGGATGATCGAGGAGTTCAATCCCTTCTGGTACGAGGAGCCGGTTCCGTCGGAGAACCTGGATGCCTTGGCTGAGGTGCGGCAGGCCATCAGGCTGCCGGTTGTCACGGGAGAGGCGCTGTATACCAAGACAGCCTTCCGGGAGGTCCTGGAAAAGCGGGCTGCTGACATCATCAACCCTGATGTGGCAAATTGCGGGGGCATCTTGGAACTCAAAGAGATTGCCGCCATGGCCGAGCCCCACTATGTTGCGGTCTCTCCCCATAACTACAACAGCACGACCATGGCTCTCGCCGCCACCCTCCAAGTGGCCGCAACAATGCCCAATTTTCTCATCACCGAGTATTTTGTTAATTTTACCGAGTCTGGAAACGCTATTTCGGTGAAACCCCTCAGGGTCGAGGGGGGGTACATCAGAATCCCCGATGAACCGGGACTGGGACTGGAGATCGATGAGAGTGCTTTGAAGCAATACCCCTACCGAAAGCCTTCTCCGAGGAAATTTCGCTCCTATGGCGAGGAGGGGCCCTAACGCCTCAGAAAGGCGACATAGGGCAAGGACTGATCAAACCACTGCCTGCTAAAACATGTAGATTCTTGTCACGCCCTGGCGTCACTTGTTTTGGATTTCAGAAACCCTAGAACAAAGAACCGCAGAATATCGAAGTGAAGCTGCCCGCAGGAAGGCCGCGGGGCATCCAGGCGAAGGCGAGTGAAGACTATTGTCTATTGCTTATAAAACTTCTGTTGTTCGGAATTCCTCGTTCGACCTGCGCGCCGTAGAAGACTTCCGCCTTCGCAAGAGCGCCGAAGCTTCGGCGAGTTCCGCTCTCCTGAGAAAAATGAAAGATGCCCTGCCCTGTGGGGGGGAGCTTCACTCCCGGAGGACTCTTCAGGAATTGTGAACGAATTTTCTCTTGACACCCTGAAATCAGTTCTGTATAAGCGGAATATATATTGTATATATTGATCCTTATGAAATTGACAAGGCCTAAATTCTCATCAGGCAGGGGGACGCATGCTGTTGCAGAAAGAGACAAAGGGCTACCAGACCTTGAATGTTCATAACAAAATCAAGCGGAAGATCATCACCCTGGAGTACAAACCCGGTGAGATTCTAAATGAGAACCGCCTGGAAAGGGAACTGGGCGTTGGGAGGACGCCCATCCGCGAGGCCCTTCTCACCCTCAAGGCAGAGAATCTGGTCGAGAACCGTCCCAACCAACCCTTTTTTGTCAAAGAGATTACCTTCAAAAGTGTCCGAGATTTTTTCGAAGTCTTTGTGGTCATGGAGAAATTGGCCACCTGCCTGGCTGGCCAAAGGATCACGCAGGAGACGGTAAAGGAAGTCAAGAGTTTGGAAGCGGAGGTTGACGAGGCACTCAGACGAAGGGATTATTGGGAGATTACCCACCAGAACAGAAAATTCCACCGCCTGATCGCCCAGGCATCTGATAACGATTACATTTTCTCCATCTATGAGAACCTAAGGAACCAGGCAGAGCGTCTCTCTTATCTGGCCACCAGCCGAGAGTTGCAAAACAGTGCGCCTCTAGAGGAACATCTCAGCAAAATCAGGCAGCACCACCATGAAATTGTTTCTTGTCTGGAAATGCATCAGGTCGATCGATTAGAGACGCTTTCAGAAGAGCATGCGAAACTATTCCAAGACAGGATCCTGAACTACTTGACGACGGTCTGAGAGGACAGCTCTGTGATCAAGCTTGGTGTCGATGTGGGTGGAACGTTTACCGACTTGGTCGTCATCGACGAAGAGACGAAGGCGATCAACCTGACCAAGGTCCCTTCCACCCCTAAGTTCCCGGATCAGGGCGTCATCAGGGGCATCGGGAAAATCGCTGATCTGTTTGAGGTAAATCCGGCGCAAATCGGCCTGTTGATCCATGGCACCACGGTGGCTACCAATGCCTTGATTGAGCGGAAAGGCGTGAGAGCGGCCCTGGTGGTCACCCAGGGTTTCCGGGATGTGCTGCACATTGCCCGGCAGATCCGGCCCAAACTCTACGACTTCTTCGAAAGGCGGCCCGATCCTTTCATCCCCCGCCACCTGCGTTTCGAGGTCCCGGAGCGAATTCTCTATACCGGTGATGTGGCTCAACCCCTAGACGAGGAAGCAGTCCGCTCCATCGCCAAGGAGATCGCCGATGAGGCAATCGGCGTTGTGGCCGTCTGCCTGCTTCATGCCTACGCCAACCCGGTACACGAGCAGCGGGTCAAGGCCGTTCTTGAGGAGATGGTGCCGGATGTCAAGGTAACGACCTCCAGTGATGTTCTCCCGGAATTCAAGGAATACGAGCGGATGAGCACTACGGTCATCAACGCCTATGTGATGCCAATCGTTGAGCGCTACCTCGGCCAGATCCTCAGCAGCCTCAAAGAGCTGGGTGTGGACACCGGCCTTCATATCATGCAGTCCAATGGCGGTCTGATGACCTCTGAGACGGCGGAAAAGAAGAGCGTCCATACGGTTCTGTCCGGTCCCGCGGCCGGTGTCCTGGGAGGTTTGGAACTGGCCAAGATGATTGGGATGGAAAACATCATCACGATTGACATGGGCGGCACCAGTTTTGACGTCTCCCTGGCCTATCAGGGGAAGCCGGCCTTTACCATGGAGAGTGACATCGGCGGTCACATCATCAAGATCCCGATGATCGACATCAAGACCCTGGGCGCTGGGGGGGGGTCCATTGCCTGGGTGGATGTCGGTGGAGCCCTGCAGGTGGGACCGGAGAGTGCCGGTGCTGATCCCGGACCGGCCTGCTACGGATGGGGCGGCCAGGAGCCGACCGTGACCGACGCCAACCTGGTTCTGGGTTACCTGAATCCCGATTACTTCGCCGGCGGGGACATGGGCCTCAGGGTTGATTTGGCCTGCGAGGCGATCCGCAGGAAAGTGGCGGAGCCGATGGGGCTCAGCCTTGAGGCGGCTGCTGAGGGCATCCTTCGGGTGGTCAATGCGACGATGATTCGGGGGATCCGGCTGGTCTCTGTTGAGAAGGGCTATGACCCCCGGGAGTTCGCCCTGGTCTGCTTTGGCGGTGCTGGACCGGTTCATGCGGTCACACTGGCCCAAGAGCTGAACATCCCGAGGATCATGATTCCCCAGGGACCGGGTGTCAACTGCGCCCTGGGGTTGCTCATGGCTGACTTCCGTCATGACTACTCCCAGACCTTTCTCCATCTGTTGTCCTCCCTTGATCCGGGCCGGCTTTCCGGCGAATACCGTGCCCTGGAGGCCCGGGCCACCGAGCAGATGGTCAGTGAGGGTGTCCCGGAGAAGGACATTGTCTTCCATCGGACGGCTGACCTTCGCTACCACGGTCAGGGCTACGAAATGGAGGTTCCCCTCCCGAACAAGAACTACCAAGGGGACGACCTTGAGGCCATCTGCCGGGAATTCGGCCGGATCCACCAGGACCAGTACGGCTACACCATGCGTCCGGAAACTGTCGAAATTGTCAACCTCCGTCTCACAGCCCTGGGCCTGCTGAGCAAGCCTGAGATCAAGAAGGAGGCTCTTGGCCAGCCTGATCCCAGCCCAGCCCTAAAGGGTATTCGGAGGGTTTACATGGATGGTCAATTCATGGAGGTCCCGATCTTCGAAAGGAAAAAACTAGAGGGGGGGAACGAAATCCAATCACCGGCCATTGTCGAACAACTCGATTCGACGACTGTCCTTTTCCCGGGCTCTCGAGCCCGGGTGGACCCGTATCGCAATCTAATCATCGACTCGCGGAGGCAGGAGGATGCCCAACGTCGATATGATCACGCTCCAGGTCGTTGCGAATGCCCTCCAGTCGGTCACTGATGAAATGAACATGGCCCTGATCCGGACCGCCTATTCCACAAACATTAAGGACCGACGCGACTGCTCCTGTGCCATCTATACACCCAAAGGGGAGGTGGTCTCCCAAACCGAATTGGGCTCGCCGGTTCACCTGGGCATCATGCCGTCGGCCCTGGACAGTGTCTTTGCCTGGTTCAAGCTTAAGGATGTGGAAGACGGCGACCACATCATCGTCAACGTTCCCCACCCCACGGGCCCGGGACACCTCAACGACATCACCATGGTCTCGCCGGTCTACATCGACGGCAAGATCGCTTTCCTGGTGGCCAACATGGCCCACCACGTCGACGTGGGCGGATACGCGCCAGGCAGCATGGGTGTCGGCCTGAGAGAGATCTATCAGGAGGGCTTACAGATCCCACCGGTCAAGCTCGTTAAAAAGGGCGTGGTGGACAGGGAACTGCTGGCGCTGATCAAACAAAATGTTCGGACGAGCATCGAGGTCGAGGGTGACATTCACGCCCAGATGGCCTGCAACAACGTGGGCCGCAAGCGACTGGAGGAGCTGGCCGGCCGCTACCCGGTGAAAGTCCTCAAGAAATACATCGAGGAACTCTTCGACTATTCTGAGCGGCGTATCCGGGCCGGACTCAGGGCTATCCCCAACGGCACCTATGCCCATGAGGACTATATCGAGGGCACACCCTTGACCCAACCTCTCATTAAGATCAGGGTTGCGGTGACCGTGGAGGACGAGGAGATCACCTTTGATTTCAGCGGCACCGATCCTCAGGTCAACGAGTCGGTAAACAGCAACGAGGCCTGCGTGAACACGGCCTGTTACTATATCGTCAAGGTCCTCGTTGATCCAGGTTTGCCGCCCAACGTCGGTTCCTACCGACCCATTCACATCCGCGCTCCGGAGGGCACCGTGGTCAACGCCAGAGCACCGGCGGCCATTGGCAATGCCACCATTATTAACTCCCCCAAAGTGGTCGACGTCCTTTTAGGGGCCCTGGTAAAGGCCGTTCCAGAACGGGGTGCGGCCGCCAGTAACGGTGTGACGAGCCTGTTCAACATCGGCGGTACCGACCCCCGAAGCGGAGAACTTTACAACTACATTGAAACCTATGCCGGGGGACAGGGGGCGATGCACAACCAGGATGGCATGGACGCCGTGCAGTGCCATATGACGAACACCCGAAACGCCCCCGTAGAGGTGATCGAGACCGCATACCCGTTGCGCATCACAAGCTACGGGTTGGTGCCCGATTCTGACGGGCCGGGCCACTTCCGGGGCGGTTTAGGGATGCGTCGGGAGATCAAGGTACTGAGCGAGAATACGACCCTGACCGCCTCCACCGACCGTTCCAAATTGAAGCCCTGGGGGGTCTTCGGCGGCATGGATGGAGGCAACTCGGCCTGTTATGTCGAGCACGGTAACGGTGAGATCGAGAAGCTGCCCTATTCCAAGATGACCCGTCCCATAGACACCGGAGATACCGTGACGATTATCACCCCCGGAGCCGGCGGTTGGGGGGATCCCTTGACCCGGGACGTCCAAAAGGTCATCTGGGACGTCACAGAGGAGTTCATCTCCCCCGAACGGGCGCGGGAGTTATACGGTGTCGCGTTAGAGAGAAAGGGACCCCGTCGGTGGGAACTCCATCTAGAAGAAACAGAAGGGTTACGAAAAGAGATGAAGGCCTCGCGCAGGAAGGGCTAGACGAGGAAGGAGACGATGGACCTAGGGACGAGTTTTCTGATCCGGCCAAGGTTGAATGTCCTCTCAAAGGGGGAGATCGATTCTCTCTATGGGGGCGCCCTTGAGGTTCTGGAACGCGTTGGCGTAAGAGTCCTCCACCGGGAAGCGTTGAATCTGCTGAAAGACGCAGGGGGTTCTGTCGGTCAAGATTCTGTGGTTAGGATTCGACCCACCCTTGTGGAAGATGCCATTCGGACCGTGCCGAAGCATCTGATCATCTACACTCGAGGCGGAGAGGTTGCAATGGAATTGGGTGGAGGGAATACAGGGGGGCTGAACACCTATTATGGCACGGGCTCTGATTTGAAACACACCTATGATCCATTCACAGGAAATTTGCGCTTGACAGTTGCCCAAGATATTGCCAATATGGCCAGGGTGGTCGACTATTTGCCGAATCTCGATTTCTTGATGTCCCATGGCATCCCATCAGATTGTCCCCTGGACCGTGTCTACCGGAATGAGTTCAAGGAAATGGTGAAAAACTCCACCAAGCCGATTGTTTTCACTTCTGATAACGGAGAAGACAGTAGAAGGATCATCGAAATGGCCGCTCTGGTTGTGGGGGGAATGGATCAACTCAGGGAAAAACCTTTCGTTCTTAATTATTCCCAGCCCACATCCCCGCTGACCCACTCATTCGATGCCCTCGGTAAAATTCTCACCTGTGCGGAATTGGAGATCCCAGCGGTCTATCCACCGGGCATGATGCCCGGAGCGACAGCGCCAGCAACCCTTGCCGGAGCCATTACCTTATCTCTGGCCGAATCCCTATCTGGATTGGCGATTCACCAGCTGAAGAATCCCGGTGCTCCAATTGTCCTATGTGGAGCTCACGGTTGCATGGATATGGGGACTGCCATCAATGTGTATGCTTGCCCGGAAAGACTTCTGACCCAGGGGGTTCTTTCTGCCGTCTATCAGCATTTTGCGATTCCGACCTTTGGGCTTGCGGGATGCACCGACGCACAGATTTTGGATGAACAGGCTGCAATGGAGTTTGCGATGTTGAGCCTCTGGGCTGCGCTTTCTGGAATCAACCTCGCCCACGATGTGGGATACATGGGAAGCGGCATGATCGGGGATCTGAAGGCGATTGTTCTCAATGATGAAATGATCGGCTATGTGCGACATGTCCTGTGTCGTGGCATTTGCGTGAACAACGAAACCAAGGCCATCGATGTCATTGAGCGGGTCGGACCGGGAGGGCACTTCATGGACGACGATCACACGTTGAAATTCTTCCGAACAGAGTTCTGGAGGCCGATGTTTTCAAACCGGGCAAGGTTCGAGGATTGGAAAGGGGAGGGCGAAAGGACAATGAAAGACAAGCTTGACGAAAAAGTGAGAGATATCTTAAAAAATCATGTACCAAAGGGTTTGAGACGAGAAATCGTTGAGGAGATTGAAAAAATGGCAGATGCCCCGCCCTGTGGGCGGGGAGCTTCACTCTCTTCTTTGTGAAGTCTGATCCCTCATGGGAATCGAAACAATGGCCACGATATCTATCAAATTCCCAGAGGCCCTTGAAAGGAGGTGATGAAACCACCTTAGTACGGAAATTCCAATAATTTAAAAGAGGGAGGGAACAAAGATGAAAAAAGGGGTAACAATCGCAATTTCAACTCTGTTTGTCCTATCGATTCTCCTTGCCTCAGGAGCCTGGGCTGCCACGACGTTGAAACTCGGACACTCCTATCCGGTCCAGTCCCCTATTGGAATGGCTGCAGACCGTTTCGAAAAGCTCGTTTCCGAGCGGACCAATGGGGAGGTCAAAGTCGACGTCTATCCAATGGAACAGCTCGGAAAGGCGAAGTCTGAGCTCGAAAGCACGATCATCGGAAACCAGGATATCTTTCTTGAGGGTCAGGTGTGGGTCGAGCGGTTTACCAAGGCCGGCCGTATCATTTCCGTGAACTATGTCTTCCAAGGCAGGGAACACTTCCGGAAATTCATTCGGAGTGACCTCTACCGCGAGGTCATTACCAAACCGACAGAGGATGCAGGACTCACCTTTCTCGACTCCAAGGGCTCCTGGGAACGGGGACCGTTTCGGATTATGATCTCCAAGAAACCCATTCTGGGTGTCGAAGATCTGAAGGGGCTGCGCCTCCGGATGTGGCCTTCCGACGCTGGGAGGCGGTCTTGGGAGGCGTTTGGCGTTAACGTAACCGTTCTTCCCTGGACCGATGTCTACCTCGGCCTGAAACAGGGGATCGTTGAGGCTGTGACGAGCCCCGTAAACTTGCTCTACGCCATGAAGTTCACCGAGATCGCCAAGTATGTGACCAAGACTGAGGAATTTCCACAGAACGTTCGATTGTTCATGAACCTCAAGAGATTCAATGGCCTGAAACCAGCGTTTCAGAAGGCCTTGATTGATTCGGCAAACGACGCCGGTGATTACTACACCGAACTTTCCCTAGAAGCGGCCGTAAAGGATATCGACCGGGTAATCCAGGAGCATAACGCCGTATACATCCGGGTAAATCTCGAACCCTTTCAGAAAGTCATGGTTCCCGTTATCCGGGAATTTGAGAAGGAGGACTTTTTGCCAGCTGGACTCTATGACAGGATTCAGACCCTCAAAGACTGAGTCCTTCGACTCATAGGTTCGATAACGAACTGATTCCCTCAGGACTTAGTGCTGTCTGCGACGAGCCCCTCGGCCTTGAGCCTTTCGGCAGTGAGCTTAAGGCCGAACTGCTCACTGCCGAAAGGCTCAGGGCTGAACTGCTCGGGTCGAAGGCTCAGCTGAGGCGAGTGAGCAAAGGGGTTCAACATACTTGTTACGATACGTTACAGCAGTTGCGAATCGAAGCACTCAGCCTCAGGACGATACAGGGATGGCCTGGCCGGTGGTTCTGCAAAGGTCTGTCGGAACCAGGCCTCTCTTATTGCGTTCTTGCCAACACGTCATTACTCACTTCGAGTTCTGCGGCGATAGGGGAAACCGTAACGATGCGTCAGAACATCCAGCGGTCATACAAAAAGGTATTGGAGATCATCGAGTTTGTTGACACGGTCATTTGCATTGTCCTCCTGGCAGCGATTGTTGTCATCGGGGCTACGGAGGTTTTTCTCCGGTTTGTATTCAGTTCTTCACTGCCTTGGGCTGTCGAGCTGAATATCTTCCTGGCTACGTGGTTATACTTTCTCGGTTTTGGCCTTCTTGCGATGAAAGGAGGGTATATCTATGTTGACTACCTGTACAAGTTTCTTCCACACGCCGTCAAGAGAGTTTTGGAACTTGTGGTTCCGCTGGGCATCCTTTTGTTTTCCGTGGTCGTTCTATACAAGGGCATAGAGCTACAGCCTATTCAACGGAGACTCCTCGTATTCGCTTTCCCCATCCCTCTGAACTACTATTCTCTTGCCGTTGTGGTCTGCATGGCACTTTTGATACTGGTCACGATTTACGAGCTCTGGATGAGAATTGAACCTTCGATCGACCCCTCCAGAAGAGAAGGGGGTCATGGCTCGAGAGAGGAGTCCCAATGATTTCAGTTATCATGACGCTGATCTTCATTGGCCTGATTGCTTTTCGATTCCCCGTAAGTGTCTCCATTGCACTGTCCACCATGGCGGCTCTGTTAATCGGTGGAAAACAGTTCCTGATTGTCCCTCAATACATGGCTATGGGGGTTGAGAACCCCGCGCTGCTGGCCGTTCCTTTTTTTATCCTGGCTGGAAATCTCATGAACAGTATTGGCTTAACACGGAGGATATTCGATTTCGCCCAAACCGCCGTGGGACACGTGAAGGGAGGCCTGGCTCAGGTCAATGTGGTCGCCAGCATGATATTCGCCGGCATATCTGGAGCTGCAATGGCTGATTGCGCCGGGCTAGGGATTATCGAAATCAAGGCCATGACGTCATATGGCTATCGCAAACCCTTTGCGGCGGCAGTAACCCTGGCATCAGCTGTCATTGGTCCAATCATTCCGCCAAGCATCGGTATGGTCATCTTTGCGATTATCGCGGAGGCTTCCGTTGGAAGGATGTTCGTGGCGGGGATTATTCCAGGTATCATCATCGGCATATCCATCATGGGGATGAACTACTACTATGCGGCTCGAGGCATTGAGCCCTGTCCGACTTGGCCCAGGCAGCCAGTTTTGGTCGTGACGAAAAGTGTTCTCAAAAACATCATGGCCCTTATTGCGCCCCTTATTATTCTCACCGGTTTCGTGTTTGGCGTGGTGACCCCTACAGAGGCCGGCATCATAGCCATCTTATACTCAATTCTTGTCGGATTTATTTACAGGGACATACGGGGCCGTGAGGTATATGCAGGATTGGTAGAGTCTGTCAAATCGACCGCTCTGATCATGTTCCTCATCGCCGTTTCAACGGTCATGGGTTGGGTCTATACGGCCGATGGGATCCCTCAGAAGCTTGCCAATTTCTTGATCGGTCTGGCGCAAAACAAATACCTCATCCTGTTCCTTATCAACATATTTCTCCTCGTTTTGGGGTGTATCCTGGAGCCAATACCCGTCATGATCATCACAACTCCCATTCTTTTGCCCGTTGTGCAGCAATTAGGAGTGGATATCGTCCACTTCGGGATTATCGTGAATTACAATATCACCCTTGGGATCATCACGCCCCCCCTGGGGATCGGTCTGTATGTCATGATGGGAATCACCGATCTATCCTTTGAACAGGTAGTCAAGTCTGCGATGCCGTATCTGATACCCCATGTGTGCTCACTGTTTCTCATATCTTTTGTGCCGGAACTTTCGTTGTGGCTGCCCAGTATTGTCTTTGGAAGCTAAGTGCTTCGATTCCCCTGTCACTCTAGAACTAGAAGAATTAACATGAGCTCAGATCATCCCATGATTGACCGATTTCCAAGCTATCTATGAAGCATCCCTGTTTACTAGCCCGGATTATTCATGAATCCCTGTTGGCTCCATGAACAATCCGCCCGGAGGGCTTCGACTGCAGCCTTATCAGGCCTCCGCTCAGGGCTAGCCTTGAGCGGGTGGGAAGCACCCTGTCGAAACCCGCAACAAAGATTCTTAATTTGTTGCGGGTGCTTATTCACGAATCGTAAAGATTCGTGAATAATGCAGGCTAGGAATTCGGCACGTGCTTATCGAGGAATTCTATCGTCATTCGGTTGAACTCCTCGGGTTGCTCTTCGGGCACTGTATGGGAAGCGTTTGGAACGGCCACAAACTCAGCTTTGGATATTTGATCTGCAATGAATTCATGATCGGCCACCGGTGTAGAGCGGTCCCCCTCTCCCGTTATCACAAGGGTAGGACACTGAATCTTGTGAAGGTTCCCTGTCAAATCATACTTGAGGATTCCCCTAAAATTCGCCGCATACCCCATCGGAGGATTGGCGGCAACCATATTTCGATAGAGCTGAATGACATCCGGGTGTTCACGGCGGAATGATTCTTGAAACCACCTTTCCATCGTCTCTTCCAACAAGGGCTCCGAGCCTTCCTTTTCTATTATCTCAATCCATTCAGGAATCAGTCTTAAGGTTCTGCCTCCTATTTTCGCTGACGTACAGGCTACAATGAGGGCAGTTACCCTTTGCGGACGATCGATGGCCAGCTGCATACCGACAAATCCGCCATATGCGTGACCAACAATCGCCGCTTCTTTGATGCCGAGGACATCCATGAATGCCTCCAAATCCTTGGCGTGAACATCAACGGTTACAGTCATCCCCGGTTTCCCTACTGTCTCGGATTTTCCCATTCCCCGCAACTCATAAACGATTGTCCGATACTTCTTCCCAAGTTCAGGCATAAGATGCCTCCACAGATCCCGGTTCAGGCCATTCCCATGAATACAGAAAACAGAATATCCCCTGCCTGATTCGATATACTGTAACCTTACACCATTCGCAATCACATCCATTCCCACCCTCCTCCCCATGTGGGGTGATAATAGTGAGTCTAATCCCTTCCGGCCTTCAAATGGCAATTCTCCCGTCTTCAACGACTATTCGGCCCGCTATAATGACATACCTGACCCTGGTTATGTCCTCCTTATCCACTACGATGATGTCAGCCACCTTGCCTGGCTCAATCAGGCCTTTCTGTGGAGCCAGGCGAGGGATGATCGCTGCAGGGGAGCTCGTCGCGAGCTTCACGGCTTTTGGGAGGCTAACAACCCCTTTTTCCACGGCCTTTTTGATTAAGAGCAGAATCGGGTCGTGGTAGCCCCCCGAGTAGTCTGTGACGAGCACATCCACAAGGTCCTGCTCGAGCAGAGCAAAAGCACCTGTAGGATCGGCTTCGATCTGCTTCGCAGCAAAATGATCGGCTGAGAAAACCTCAACATGAGCTCCTGCAGCCTTAACCTCTTTTGCGATGGCGATCATCTCTTCTGGTGTCATATGATGGTTAACGTGGGTGGCTACGACCATAGGCCCCAGTTCTTTGGCAGCCTGAAGAAGGACCTCTCTCGAAGGCGGTTCAGTGTGGAGGAGCGCGGGTATCCCCAGTTTTGGAACATACTCTATGGTCTCGAGTATCGCTTCGTTGTGTGCTTCGATAGGAATGATACTCGTCTCTCTGACGAGGTTTTTGACCTCATCCAAGGTCATGTCTTCAAGCCCAGCCTTCTTCATCGCCCTGCGCAATGCCTGGTCGTCATCTGCTAGAACCGCTTCATCTAAGTCAAACGCATCTCGAGCCAAAAGGGGCTTTCCAAGTCGCATACTCTTCTCATAGGTGCCATAGGATGTGCCCGGAGAACCCACCTCACCTAGCGCCACCGCGCCATGGGATACCGCTTCTTCAGCAGTGAACTTTCTATGCCACTCATCAAACTGCAGCCCACTTGCTAATTCTGCCGCTCTGAAGTTCTTAGGCGTATGAAGCGTGGCCATTTTGACGTTGATCGGGTGAACCTTGTTTATACTTTCATTTTCAAAAGGCAGAACAAAACCATCAGAGTCCAGTATCGTGGTCGTTCCCTGAAGAAGGTGGTTATTAAGATTGGCAAAAACTCTCTCTTCCGGAAGAGGCGTCCAAGCCCAAAGTAAAGGGGGGCCGAAACATATGGCATGGGCATGGATGTTGATCAGTCCAGGCATAACGATGCCGCCTTTGGCGTTGATCACCCGGTGAGAGTAGAAGTTGTATGGAATATATCCCAACCTTGGAAGATCGGTTATCAAACCATTTTCGATAACCACCGAGGTATCTTCGAGAAATGATTTCCCATCACCGGTTATGACATTTCCATTTACGATATCAATCCTCATTATTCAACCTCCATTGCCTGTTATTGATTGAGAGTGTTTGGGATTATGCAATGCCGAAACGCGAAACAGATTGGTTTCGCCTTCCCATTCCTTCATGGAAGGAATCCGTACCCTGGATTAATCGATTGGGTATCATCACAACCTCTGCAGCATCCGCCAGTTTTTAGCCCTCGATCGAAACCATCATGAGTTCTTGAACAGATTAGATGGAAGGATCACGATATCATTTCCCTAGAATAGGGTCAAGAAAAAAGTGCTGGAGTTTCCTCAGAAAATCAGCGTGTAATTGCTCAAAGTCAACAAGTACGAAGTAAGGGCTAGAATGACAAATCACAAAGTTCAAAGTCCAAAGGAATGTCAAAGCTCAAACGACAAACAGGGATAAACAATGGGCTCAGCTGTTGAGTTGGCGATTGGCTGAGCTACCTAACTATTTGATTCTTCATGGAATTTCAAAGTTTTCACGGTTGACATTGGGATTTGATTTGACATTTGAGTTTTGGCATTTGAAATCAATTCTTCGACACCTCAAAGGGATTTGGGCCACGGTCCGAGCCGTGGAAGCCAAAAATTGGGAGACTCCAGGATATTCCTTCTTGCTCTCCATGGTCTTATGTGGTTAAATTTTTCATTCTTGGTCGGTCACAGGCCCGTGACGCGCTTTTGACGCTCTTTCCTGGGGGGGATGATGGGTTTGAGAACCGCCCTCGGGTCCCTCCAGGGGGACGTCTTTCGAAAGTGCTGGTCGGAAGAAGATCAAGAGATCGTGATGATGGGGGAGGAACGATGGAAGAGAACTGGTTGGTGTATGTGAACGGGGAAATGGTCCCCATGAAAGATGCAAAAATCTCCGTGTTTGACAGGGCCTTTCAATACGGGGACGGCGTCTTTGAGGGGATGCGATGTTATGAGGGGCGGATTTTCAAGCTGACAGAGCACACGGATCGACTGTTCCGGTCGGCAACGATGGTGGGCATTGAAATGCCTCTGACCAAGGCAGAGTTCAACGAGGCGGTAAAGCGGGTGATCCGGGAGAATGGCTTTCGGGAGGCCCATATCAAACCGGTGGTATCGCGGGGGACAGCGTGGAAGTTGGGTTTAGACCCGCGGAACACCACGGCGCCCAACATCGTGATTCCGGCAAGACCCATCGGAAAGTCGATGTTTGATGTGGAGAAAGGGTTCAAACTGGCCTCTGTAAGCGTTCGGAAAGTCCCGGCGATGTGCATGGATCCGCGGGTCAAGTCATGCAACTACCTGGTCAACATCCTGGCCCGTGCCGAGGCGATTGCCTCTGGGGCGGATGAGGCGATCATCCTGGACATCCATGGATACGTGGCCGAAGGGAGCGGTGACAACATTTTTCTCGTCAAAGACGGAGATCTGTACACGCCACCGGTTCAGGATGCGCTGGCGGGAATCACCCGCGAGACGGTGATCGAGTTGGCTGAAAGAGCCGCAATCACCGTCCATGAGACGAAATTGACCACCTACGACGTGTACATCGCTGATGAGGTGTTTGTAACGGGATCGGGTGCAGGGATCGTTGCGGTGACAGAGGTTGACAAGCGTGAGGTGTCCGGGGGGAAGCTGGGCCCAGTGACGAGAAAGATAAGCCAGGCCTATGGCGAGGAGGCCAAGAAAGGCGAGTCTGTGTACGACGAATAGGGGATGGGATACCCAGGGATCGAGGATTTGGGTTGCCCGGGGGGTTCGATCGAGGAGGATTGGGTGATGAGCAGGAAGCTTTACATGGATGGTGATGCTGATCTCGATTTGCTTTCGGATTTTACAATGGCCGTCGTGGGTTACGGGACCCAGGGGACCGCAAGGGCAATGAACATGCGCGATTCGGGGCTCACGGTAATCATTGGTGCAGATGAGGACAATCCGGAGTGGGAGCGGGCGAAGAAGGACGGATTTGAGGTCGTGCCCATCGAGGAGGCCGGTAGACGGGCCGATATTTTCGAGCTCCAGGTACCGGACATGGCCTATCGTTGTGCGGAGGCATACAACAGGAAGATCAGACCGGTGGCCAAGGCTTATCATATGATCTGTCTTTCGAGTGCGTTTAATTTCTACTATGGGCATATTGTTCCCCCCCCTGGGGCCGATGCGATCGTTACTGCAGCGAAATCGCCAGGCTCTGCAGTCCGAACAGAATACGTGGCTGGAAGTGGAGTTCCAGGTATATTGGCTATACATCAAGACGCCTCTGGCAAAGCGTGGGAGAGAGGCCTTGCGGTTTGCAAGGGGATAGGCTTTACCCGGGTTGGTGTGCAGCAGACGACCGTAGAGGAGGAGACCGTGACCGATCTTCTGGGAGAGCACTGTGCCTGGGGATGCATTGTGGCGCTTTTGAAGACGGTCTTTGAGGTGATGGTCGAGGCGGGCTACGATCCTGCTGTCGCCTTTTACGAGGCGGTGAACGAGTCGAAGCTGACAACGGATCTTATCTACAAGTTTGGCTTGGCAGGGATGCTGGAGCGCATTTCGAACACTGCGGCCTATGGAGCGATGACGGTAGGACCAAAGATCATCGATGAGAGTGTGAAGGACAGGATTCGCCAGGCGATGGAGAACATCAAGAACGGAGGCTTTGATCGGGATTGGAAGGGCGACTACGAGAAGGGGTACGAGAACTACAAGCGGCTTTTGAATGAGACGGCGGATCATCAAGCGGATGTGGTCGGCAACGAGATCAGGAAGCGGCTTGGAGTGCTCAAAGCGGGTGACTTTTCGATCAAGAATCCCTTGACCTGATCCGATCCGTGGAGAATGCCCAGAATCATTGTGGCTTGCCTGGAGGTCGGAATGGCGAAGCTAGACGAAAGGGCCAAGAGAATCATCGAGGTGGGTTTGAAACATCCAGAAGTTAGAACAGAATCTGTCGAGGGGAGAGGGGGAAGAGTTATCTCTGCAAGACTTCGGCCCGGGACCGATCTGATTGCCGGGATCAAGGAATTGACGAGGAAACACAATGTGCTGGCGGGTGCCCTGGTTGTGTCATTCGGGAGCCTGGCAAGGGCCGAAGTCACATGGACAGAGGGGAGCAAGAGCGATCCTTCGAAGAAAGGCGAACGAACGAGGCTTCAAGGTCCTCTTTCTTTCCTCTCGAGTCAGGGAAAGGTGGGAATCACCGAGGAGGGAGAGCCTCTTGTGCATCTTCACGGCGTATTGGCAGATCTGGATGGACGAGTGTGGGGGGGGCACTTCCACGAGGGAAACAATCCCGTGTTTTCAACGTTTGAAATCGTCATTCAGGAGATTCTTGGGGTCAGGCACACCCGTATCTGGGACGATGAGTCTGAGGTGAAGCTGCCAAAGGCCATAAAACTGTGATGGATTCCCGGGGGCGCTAGAGCGCTCAGGGAGGTTCGAATCGTTCCCTTCGTCATGACTCAGGACAAGCTCATTGTTCGATCCCTTCACTTGTTCGAGCGGCTTCATCTCGTGTTCGGGTGGTTTGGTCATCTCGAAATGGATTTGTATCTTAAACGAATCGAACAACTTGAACGAATCGAACATTCCTGTAATCCGCCTCTCAGGAATGTAGCTAAAACTCTGTGCTGGTCTGCGGGCTCTGTGATAGAAAGACATAAGACCCTCCTAGGGTCACAATCAAGCCACCCCTTCCAGGAGCGGTAGTTGACTATACGCTCCTCCGATTCTCTCGGGCACAGTCGAGTCTGCAGAACGAATCGAGAACCCCGCATAGGGGAGAGGAAAAGTCTATGAACGCCGCCGAGTTGTTGGTCGACTGCCTGAAGAAGGAAGGGGTGGCCATGATTGCAGGTTATTCTGGGCGCCCTGTGCTCTCTCTCCTTCAAGCGGTAGAGAATCTGGGGATCAAGAACTTTCAAACCAGGCACGAGCAGGGCGCGGGCTTCATGGCTGACGGCTATGCCAGGGTCTCGAACCGTCCAGGCGTCGTTCTGGTTCAGCGGGGGCCTGGAGTCACGAATTGTCTGACCGCCATCGCGAATGCGCGGATCGATGGCATCCCCCTCCTCATCCTGATCGGCCAGGGATAGATGGAGATGTTTGGGAAGGGGGCCCTCCAGGAACTGGATCACCTGGCTTTTCTTCCCTATTTTACAAAGTGGGCCTTCAGAGTCCCGACGACTGAGCGGATACCCGAAATCGTGAGGCGTGCCCTTACGGTTGCAACCTCAGGGAGACCGGGTCCAGTGGCCCTTGAACTTCCCATGAACCTTATGGAAAAGCCCGTGGAAGGAGAGGTTGAGCCATACAGCCCTGTTGGACGGGCAATGAGGGTGGTGGGCGATCCACAGAAGGTTTTTGAAGCCGTGGAGGTTCTGGTAGGTGCTCATGCCCCGGTGATTTATGCCGGGGCAGGGGTTTTGCGGTCAGAGGCGACAGAGGAGTTGCTCCGTTTTGCCGAAACCCTGGCCCTGCCCGTAATGACCTCTCTGCCTGGGAAAAGCGCCTTTCCAGAGAATCACGAGCTGAGTCTGGGAATAGGCGGGTTTCCACGGGCCACGTATGGAACCAAGCAGGCACACCAAATGGTGGCCAAATCGGACCAGGTGCTGGCCCTGGGGACGAGTTTCAGGGAGCACGGTACCCGATATTTCAGCCCCATGCCCCGGCATACGGGATTGATACAGGTCGACATCAGCGAAGAGGAATTGAGAAAGAACTATCAGCCGGATATTGCGATTCTGGGAGACCTCAAGAGCGTCCTAAAACAGATGCTTGAAGCAGCTCATGAGATTCTGAAAAGAAACAGCGTTCCGTCTCTCATCAGAGAAAGGCGGGCGCAGGTAACCGCTGAGATCAAAGAGGTTCGAAGGAAGTGGATGGCGGAATGGGCAGACCACCTGAATAGTGGCGCTGTCCCGATCGATCCCTATCGAATAACGACCGAGTTGATGAACGTCCTGGACCCTGATAAGACCATTATTTTGCACGATGCCGGATTGTGTCGGGCGTACATTTGCCATCATTTTGTTTCTCAACGGCCGGGCTCATTTGTCGGTTTTGGCGGGTTCAGCGCCATGGGTTACTCCATTCCCGCCTCCATTGGCGCAAAGGTGGCGGCTCCGGATCAGGATGTGATCACCATCGTTGGCGACGGGTCCTTTGGAATGACAGGGCTGGAGATTGAGACGGCAGCCCGGTACGGTATCCGCACCGTGACGCTGGTCTATAATAATCGCGGCCTCGATGCCATAAAGACATTGCAAAAAAAGAGAAAGGAAAAGTACGTCTGGGAAAGTGTGGGTGGGGATTATGCAGAAATGGCGCGCGGGATGGGCGCTTTTTCCATGCACGTCAATCACCCCGATGAGATAAAGCCGGCCGTTGAAGAGGCCCTTACTCAGGACAAACCCGCCGTATTGGATATGCACATTTCGGAATTGGTGCCCTTGCCCAATTATCCTTAGAAGAACTTCGGTGGTCAGTCGTCGGTTGTCCGTTGTAAAGGAACCTTCAAGTCATTCGATGTGGCAGGAGCTATCGTCTGGCTCCTTTCTCTAACCTACTGAATTTATTCGTAACAGTTTCTAACCAGTAGACTACAAATCCAGGCGGCGCCGCGAAAGGGGTCCGTCGAGTTCTCACATCCTTTGATTGCAATGAAAAAGTCGGAGCTTGTTTGCACGAACTGTGGAAAAGGGTTTCCCATTGATCGGGTCTATCCCCGCTGCGACCTTTGCAACGAGCCCCTGGAGGTCAGAACCGTAGGCAAGGGGAAGATTAACGGAGACGATAGGGTTCACCAAACCCTTATGGAAAGGTATTCCGGATTCCTCCCGTTCAAAACAGTCAACAGGGAGATTTCTCTTCATGAGGGGTTTACCCCCTTGATCAGGTCGCCCAAACTGGCCTCAGAATTGGGCATCAAGGATGTCTTTTTCAAGAATGAGGGTCAGAATCCCACATGGTCCTTTAAGGATCGGGGGACCATTATGGGGGTTCACCATGCTCTTCGTCAGGGATATACACGGATAGGGACCGTATCCACCGGGAATATGGCCGTTTCGGTTGCGGCTTATGGGGCTCGGGCCAGGCTCAAGAGCTATGTCCTCGTATCCCAAGACCTTCCCGAGGAAAAGGTGGCTCCCATTGCCATCTACCGTCCCCGCCTGATCATGGTAGATGGAGACTATGGGGAACTCTATTTCAAGAGCCTGGAAATCGGGGAGAGATCGGGTGTCTATTTTATTAATTCGGATGTTCCTTTCCGGGTCGAGGGATCCAAGACGATCGCCTTTGAAATCTGCGAGCAGATGGGGTTTTGCCCTCCCGATTATGTGGTTGTTCCGGTCAGCGCGGGTGGGAACATTCGGGGGATCCTCAAGGGTTTTGAGGAGTTCTGCGGGATCGGTTTCATTGATCGCATTCCGAGGATGATCGGCACCCAGGCGACCGGCTGCTCTCCGATTATTGATGCCTTTGAGCAGGGGAAGGAGACGGTGGAACGCGTTACCCATCCCCATACGATCGCCCATGCCATTGAGAATCCTCTTCCTCCTAGTGGGAACCAGGTTTTGAGGAAACTCAGGGAGAATGGGGGGATCGCCGTGAAGGTGAGTGATGAGGAGATCCTTGAGGCTCAGGGGGTGATGGCCGGGGAAGGGATCTTTGGCCAGCCCGCAGCTGCGGTGCCTCTGGCAGCGGTGAAAAGGCTTTGCAGGGGAGGGTCCCTTAAATCGACAGACACGGTTGTCTGCATTGTGACCGGTGCAGGGTTGAAATCTACCGCTGCCCTAAAGGGCCAGGCATTTGATTTGAAGACGATCAGCCTGGAGAGGTTGGAGGAGGTCTTCTAGGAAAACCTTGATGAAGGAGAGCGTCTGATTCATTGGATCTGACGGAGAGTATTGTGGAATCAAGCCCTGAGCGTAGCCGAGGGGCTCGAAGGGCAGGTGATTCCTGAGGTCGACGAAGATTCATGAATTATCCGGGCTAGACCTTCGGCAGAGGGGGTGGGGTTCCCTGATTGTCCCATCCCCGGGACTCGTAGTACTCGTCGAGCATACGGTTGAGGTCTTCCTCGCTGATTGTTTTCTTATTCTTTCCCAAGGTCTCCTGAGAGAAGCGCTTGGGAAGCCTGTCGTCAGCCCGAGTGATCCCCTCGCGGATGTTGAACCACCGGGCGGCATTGGATACATTGGCAGCGATCTGTCGGAGACTCTTCTTGTCGAAATCCATCCCGGTAATAGCCTGGAAGAGAAGCCCGAGATCTTCCCAATCGATCAAATCCTTGAAGAATCGGCAGAGGATGAGGGTGTCAAACAGGGTCATCCGATCTTCATCCTCTGCGAATATCCTGGCTTTTCCTTGGATCTGATCGGGATCGACCCGGCCCGAGAGTTCCGACTTGTAGAAGGTGGCTCGCAGGTGGCAGGCTCCACGGTCAGACGTGGCGTAGGAGAGGCCCATTCCCTTGAGGACCCGGGGTTCATACCCCGCGGGCTCCAAACCCTTCACGTGGATTGCAATGTCCTCTAGCCCCCAGGCTTTGCTTGCTTCCACAATCCCCTGGGAGAGCACGGCACCGATTCCCTCGCGGAAGGCGATTTTTTCCAGAAGCCTGGCAATGCCGTCCACGTCACCGTAGTCGAGCTTTTCATCGATCACCCCTCTCCTGGAGGCTTCGATCGTGAAAGCCGCAAGATTGCCAGCGGAAATCGTGTCCATGCCGAGGCGATCGCAAATGTCGTTGAGGTAGATGATCTCCTCGATACTGCCAATCATACAGAGGCCCCCGAAGGCATATATCGTCTCGTACTCAGGTCCCCCTATCCGAAGGCCCTGATGCCGGCCCTTCTTCACTTCCGCGAGGTTGCCGCAGGCCATGAAGCAGTGGGGGCAGGCGGTGGGTTCCACATGACACCGTTCCAGAAGACTCTCAGCGGTGATGTTTTCCCATCCCTCGACGGTTCCTTCAGACCAGTATCGGGTCGGGAAACCTCCCACAACGTTCATGATGGAGACGAGCATGGGGGTTCCCAGCTTCTTGAAGGACCGGGCCACAGGGTTGTGCTTCCCCCTTTTGAGTATCTTGTCCCAGATCTCCTCCAGAAGATCCTGATGAGCGACCTCCCGTTTCTCATGGCCGTGGAAAACCAGGGCCTTGATCCTTTTCGACCCCAAAACGGCGCCCACACCCGTTCTGCCTGCTGACCGCCAGTATCCCGATTCTATGACAGAGAACTTCACCCCATTTTCGCCGGCCGGTCCAATGACAACGGCCCCAGCGCCCTCTACGCCTACCCTTTCCAAAACCTGATCCTCTGTGTCGTAGGTGGACTTCCCCCATACCGGTGATCCGTCATGGAATGTCACGCCTTCAGGGGAAATCTCCAGGAAGACAGGGGTTGGCGCCCTATCTTCGAGTATGACGGCGTCATAGCCAGCACTGCTCAGAGAATTGGCGACCCTCCCCCCAGAGTAGGACTCCGAGTAAATCCCGGTCTGAGGGGACTTGGTGTAGACGCCATACCGACTCGATCCATGGACTCTGAGACCCGTGGCGCATCCCGTGGCAAAAATGATTCGATTCTCAGGAGACAGGGGATCGATTCGAGGGGGGTTGCTTTTAATCAGAAGGTAAGTCCCCAGGCCCTTTCCTCCCGAATAGGTTTCGAGGATCGCCCCGGGGATCTCTTCAACGCTCCAGTCCCCCGATCGCACGTTGATCCGAATGAGCCGATTGAAAAACCCTTTCATCACAAGCCCCTAAACACGCTTCCATTCTAACCAAATCGGTCATCCTTTTCAAGGCGGGAAAACCTTGCCTGGTCGGGGGATTCGCATGGGGAGAGCGCTTTTTCCCAGGCAAGGCCACAGGTTAGGATGAGTCTCGTACTGCCGCCCAAGGTCGGGCATCGGCGGCGCGCTTTGCTGCGACCCCTGCAACAACCGATCAACCGGCAAACCCAACAAGCCTTCCGCCTTAACCTTCTGAGACAGAGAACCTCATGATCGGTCTGGTCTCAGAGCGACGAGCGACCTCGACAAAGCCGGCTTTTTTGAAGGTCGAAGCGAGCCCTGTCCAGACGAAGGCGTCTGGTACTTTCCCTTTCTTAGGCTCGACGGGATAACCTTCGAGAAGCATTCCACCTTGTTGTTTGACATACTCTGTAGCAGCGCGTAGAAGTCGAGCACTAACGCCTTTGTTCCGATAGTCTTTCTCGATGAAGAAACAAACGACGGACCAGACGGGTGTTTCGTCGATCTCCTTCAGTATTCGGGAACGGCTCAGAACCGGAAACCTCATTCGGGGTGCGACTGAGCACCATCCGACCGGCACGTCTCGAGCATAAGCCAAAATACCGGGCACCTCTCCCGAATCCACGATGGCTTTCATCGCTTTCCTGTTGGCTTCACCCTTCTGACGGTCAAATTGCGACCGTTTAAGCCGCCACCACATGCACCAACACCCGCCACAGGCACCCCGTTCGCCAAAGAGTCGCTGAAAATCAGGCCACCGGTCTCTCGTAAGGGGGTGGAAGTTCAGTTCCATGGAGTTCTCCTTTCTATCTACCCTTGTGAATACGGGGTTCCCTCCGAGTCGAATGTCCCTGGCTACCGGGGAAACTCACCCGTTTGAGGTCCATACCGTTTTTGAAGGAATAGCCCCCAGATAACCAGTGATTCTCCCAGTCTGTTTAAGAAAGCACGAAAACCACGGCATGCCTCTCTTCGGTTAGGGCCACTCTCCTCTACCGGGTAGAAGGTTCCAGCCTGTTTGAGAATCTCGGCCTGTTTCATTTTTGACAATTGGTATATGACCCACCAGTTTCCCATCGCAGACCTCCTTTGTACTTGGCATCAGGCTTTTCTCCAGGGACAGGTTACAAGACAGACTTCGCATCCATGATCACCCAGGCAAACACGAACATTCAACACGTCCTCTCGGTTCTCTGGGTGATCTTCAAATGGAATCAAGGTTAGTGCCCCTGTGGGACACTCGTCGACACACACGGAGCAACCCTGGCACTGATTCAGGACCGGGATGTCAACCCGCAAATCCATATTGGTCAAAACAGCGATAAGGCGATGGATCGGACCATACTGAGGCGACACGATCACCAGAGAACGGCCCTGCCACCCGAGTCCGGCTCCTTTTGCCAATACCTTCAGAGACATGAACCCCATCCGGTTGATCGGGTCGAATTCGTCTTCTGTATGGATGGTCAAGGAGTGATACCCTTTCCTTTCCAAGAGAGACACCACCTCCATTGAGGTTTTCTCCAGGAATAGAGACATCTCCTTTCCCGAAGCCCCATTCCCGAGCTTGCCTAGCTGTGCGCCCATCACGATCCCATAGGGATACTCCTCTAGGAAACTCACGGGGTCAAAGGGTATGCCAATCGGCATCTTCTCCAGCACTCTCAAATCCGCAATGCCGACCAGGTCAATGCCGAGGTTTCTGACAAATGATTTCAAGTTCTCTGTTTCTCTCTCTCGTTGGCGCTGAGCCTTTCTCGTCTGCTCCATCGTTTTCTTCCCCTCCCCATTCCGAATTGTTGAGCCTGACGATCCCGGTGAACCATCACCCCAAGCCGTGGGAAGCTTTCCTGTTTTCTAGTCTACCCGCTCATCGCTAGCCTGCCCTAACCCGGTCTCCCCCTGTTCACACGGCACTCTCACTTGCCAGGTGATGAGAATTCCTCCACCTATATCTTGACTTGTAGTTTCTAACCATCTATAATTCTTTTGGTAGTTAAATAATAGCACAGCTTATCTAACCTGTCAAGGGACTTTTGGTGGTTATAGACGAGGATAGATGAGCACGGGGCGCGGAGGAGTCACATGGCCGAAACCGAAGGGGCTGCAGGTATCCTCAATCGAGAGACGGAACGGTTGTGTCTGGAATTTGCCAACACGGCTGACTGGCACGCAAGCGACCATCCAGAAGAAAAACTCAATCGCTACATCGACTTGGTCGCGTGGGCTCACCGCATGGGCATCCTGACAGATCGTGAGGTGCACCAACTCTCCCGGGAAGCAGCGCGCCGCCCCGCGGAAGCGGGAGCCGTCGTCGAGCGGGCCATTGCCCTCCGGGAGGCAATCTATCGGGTCCTTTCAGCAGTCGTGGGTCACTGTACGCCAGAGGCAGCCGATCTCTCCATATTGAACGGGGCACTATCCGGGGCGTTGGCCCGGTTGCAAGTCGTCCAGGTCGGAGACGCCTTTACCTGGAGATGGACCGGGCATGAGGCTGCACTCGACCGAGTACTTTGGCCAGTGGTGCGATCCGCAGCGGATCTGCTAACCTCCGAGAAGCTAGCCAGGGTAGGGAAATGTGCAGATGAGCGTGGCTGCGGCTGGCTCTTCCTGGATATGAGCCGAAACCGCACGCGGCGGTGGTGTGATATGAAGGACTGTGGCAACCGAGCAAAGGCGAAACGTCACTACCATCGTAAACGGAGTTCGAATCACATATCAAAATGAATGAACCCAATGAATGAATGAAAAAAAATATTGCCCCTAGCAGCTCCATTTCGTTCCGAGAATTCCCTTAGTCTTTCGTCGATCATTCCCCATAGTGCCTCACCATCCGTTCGCCTCTGTTGGGCACATGGGAGCATCCCGCCAAGCGGGACTGACCATTCCAAGGCATCAAAGGCCTTCTTCTCTTTTCCATCCTTGGATTACTAGACAACCTTGGACTCTTCTGGAGGAACGTACGTCATTCTTTCCTGAGAGAAAGAGGCACGGATGGTATATGGGGCCACATTTTCCATGGCCTCCCCATCCTATAGTCAGTTTTTCATTCGCTCTCTTGGATTCTGTCTACGGGTAATCGGTTGTTCATTCAGCCTCTCGACTCTCGTCTGTGGTTTTCCTTCTAGTCAAAGTTGAACTTCCGCATGAATCCCTTTGTGGTATACTCTTTTTAAATCTGGAATACTGGAGGCCCCATGACAACCCCTACCGTCAAATACTCTATGGTTGTTCCCAAAGAAGCTCGCAAAGAGTTGAATTTCAGGCCTGGCATGAGAGTCGATCTTCAGAAAAACGAAAGGAGTGAATGGGTTTTGGTTAGAGCCGGGGCACAGGCGGAAAAATGGATTGGCAAATACCCTTCTTCCAAGCCTGTGGCAGAGGAAATAGCAGAGCTACGTGGGAGGGAGGCCAGTGATTTCGATTGATACTGGAATCCTTTTGGCAATTCTTCGGGGTGAGAGGAAGCATCGCCAAGCTGACTTACTTTCCCTGGGTGCTACGCACCGTCTTGCTATTTGCGACGCTGCCTTTGCTGAACTATGTACTGCCTTCCAAAATGCGGGGGAAGCCGACGCTTTTCTTG
>CAYGBW010000015.1:0-9193 GCA_964348185.1 uncultured Thermodesulfobacteriota bacterium
CAGATTTTAGATTGCAGATTTTAGATTGCAGATTGCAGATTGCAGATTGCAGATTTTGGATTTTAGATTGCAGATTTTGGATTGTGGAGGCTTCGGATTTCGGATTTTGATCCATTCACGTCGTGACGTCAAGGCTCCAACCTTTTGACTCTGACCACGCCTGTAGAACCTGATTTGCCAGAACGACAATCAAGGAATCTTGACAGCCAAGACCACATGGTGTAGTTTAACTCTGTGGTTTAAATAAATGGTTAGTTTAACTCTCGAGTTGCCTCTGTACTCCCGAAAAGGAGATGAACATGGACACCCAGACAGTGAAAGAGAAACGGAGCAAGACGGTCCGCCGTATCCTCGACGCCGCAAAGGACGTTTTCTCCGAGGTCGGATTTGCCGGTGCACGGGTTGACGAAATCGCAAAACGGGCCAGGGTCAATAAGGCCAGTATTTACTATCACATCGGCGAAAAGGATGCCCTCTACGCCGAGGTACTCCATGACGTCTTCGGCCGCACAGGTGAACGGATGGCCGGTAACATGAAAGAAGAGAATCCCCCCGAGGAGAGGCTGAAAGCATATATCCAGAACATCGCCCGGACACTAGACCAACACCCCCACGTGCCTCCCATCATCATGCGGGAGGTCGCCTCTGGGGGAAAGAACTTTCCCGAGGTCGTCATGAAAGACATCGCCCGCATCGTCTCCATGCTCGCCGAAATCCTTGAAGAGGGTGCGGAAAAAGGCATATTCGTTGAGACCAATCCGTTGGTCGTACACCTGATGGTCCTGGGCGCCTTCATATTCTACAAGAATCTTGAGTCCATCAGGGCCAAGCATCCCGCTTTTCCTGAAACCCTTAGGAAACTGGATAAGAACACGTCCCGCAGTGTCGCCGAAGAGATCGAGAAACTCCTATTGGGCGCTGTCCACCCATGAAGATGGGCCGAACAGTAGGTTTGGAGGATCATGATGGTAAATCTGAGAAGGCACATTGAGAAATGGTTCGAACATCTGGGCCACGTGATCTACCGCAACCCGATCAAAACCCTTCTCGTCATGCTTGTGGTGATCGCGGCGATGGCTTCTCAGGTTCCGAAAATCACCATCGACACATCCACAGAGGGGTTTCTCCACGAAAACGATCCCATCCTTGCCGCCTACAACGCCTTCCGCGATCAGTTCGGTAGAGACGAGCTCATCATCGTCGCGATCAACCCGCCGAACGTCTTCGACCAGACGTTTCTGAAAAAACTCAAGGCCCTCCACGAAGACCTCGAGGAAAACGTTCCCCACATCGACGACATCACGAGCCTCGTCAACGCGCGTAACACACGAGGCGAAAGGGACGAACTCATCGTGGAGGACCTGCTTGAAAACTGGCCAGAAACCAAAGGGGAAATGGAGGCTCTGAAAGCGCGGGTTCTCTCCAGTGCCATGTATCAGAATAACCTGATCTCTCAGGACGGCAGGTTCACCACGATTGTCATTAAGACTGACAGATACTCCTCCCTCGGACAAGACCTGGAGGTCCTCGAGGGGTTCGAGGACGACACGCCTGAAGACTCGGGCAAGAAAGGGCCTGACCTTGGGAAACAGCCCTACCTAACCGACAGAGAAAACGGTGAGGCTGTCATGGCCGTGCAGAGAATCCTGAGAAAGTACGAGGCACCCGACTTCCCCGTGTACCTGGCAGGTTCCCCCGTGGTCACCCACTTTCTCAAACGGACCATGCTAAAGGACATGCGAAAATTCATGGGACTCGCCGTCGTTACCATCGCGGTCTTTCTCTTTGTCATGTTCCGCAGGATCTCTGGGGTGCTCCTACCCCTCTTCCTCGTCATCCTCTCGCTCCTTTCCACTCTCGGCATCATGGCAGCTGCCCGGGTGCCCATCAAGCTCCCCACGCAGATTCTCCCTTCCTTCCTTCTTGCTGTGTGCGTGGGCGCTTCGGTCCACATCCTCGCGATATTCTATCTCCGCTACCAGCAGAGCAGGGATAAGCAAGACGCTATCGCCTATGCCCTAGGCCATTCCGGGCTTGCGGTTGTTATGACGAGTGTGACCACGGCGGCGGGTCTTGTCTCCTTCTTGACGGCAGACGTGGCGCCCATCGCTGAAATCGGTATGTTTGCCAGCACCGGCGTCATGCTCGGATTGATCTATACCCTTGTGGGCCTACCCGCCCTCCTTGCCCTCGTGCCGATAAAGAACAGGCCCTTCAAAGGGGGTGCACGAAACGCCACGCTCATGGACCGATTCCTCGCTAGAATCGGCAGTTTTTCCACGGGCCATCCAGGCCCGATTCTCGTCGCGGCCGCGCTCATTGTCGCCGTCTCGATCACTGCTGCTTTGAAGATACGGTTTTCCCATCACGTGCTCGGCTGGTTTCCGGAAAAGAACGAGATCCGGTCGGCAACAGAAAGAATCGATCACGAGCTCCGCGGCTCGATCACCCTCGAAGTCGTCGTCGACACAGGCAGGGAAAACGGCCTTTACGAGCCGGACATTCTCAACCGGCTTGAAAAGGCCACCGCCGATATCGAACCCCTGGAGCTTGAAGGGGTCTTCGCCGGAAAGGCGTGGTCTCTCACCACGATTCTCAAAGAAATCAACCAGGCTCTCAACGAGAACCGGCCGGACTTCTACACCGTCCCCCAGAACCGCGAACTGGTGGCTCAGGAGTTTCTTCTCTTCGAAAACACCGGCTCGGATGATCTCGAGGACGTCGTGGACAGTCAGTTCAGCATGGCCAGGTTCACCATCAAGGTTCCCTTCAGGGATGCTGTCACCTATAGAGCGTTCGATGAGACAGTGGACCGCTACTTCAAAGAGAATTTTCCAGAGGCCAACGTCACCTTCACAGGCCTGGGTGTGCTGCTCATTAGAACCGTACTCAACACGATCACGAGCATGGCGAAGAGCTACCTCATCGCCCTTGTGGTCGTCACGATTCTCATGATCCTGCTCATCGGACGGGTCCGTATCGGCATGCTCAGCATGATCCCGAACCTCGCCCCGATTCTCCTCACGCTGGGCGTGATGGGCGCCTTTTCCATCCCCATGGACCTCTTCACCATGATGGTGGGCAGCATCGCCATCGGTCTTGCCGTGGACGACACGATTCACTTCATGCACAACTTCCGCCGCTACTACGAAGACAGCGGAGATCCGAAGGAGGCGGTCCAGGAAACCCTTCACACCACCGGCCGGGCGATGCTCGTAACCAGCGTTGTGCTCTCCCTTGGGTTTTTTATCTTCACCTTTGCCACGATGAACAACCTCTTCAACTTCGGCCTCCTCACCGCCTTTACCATCGCCATGGCGCTCGCTGCCGACTACTTGATCGCACCGGCTCTCATGGTCTTGGTTAACCGCCGGAAAACCAACTAACCGGGACGGAGGAAAGACATGAAAACCATGATAAAGCGCTATCTCCCAGCGATCCTTGCCCTCGTCTTGATCCTGGTCTTCGTCATCCCTGCCGCCTTTGCCGACGACCCAGAGGCCCGGGCCATCATGGAAAAGGTGGACGCCCGTGACGACGGTGACAACCAGGTCTCGGATATGGAGATGATCCTCATCGATAAGAGGGGCAAGGAGAGGCTGCGCAAGATACGGGCTTTCAGGAAGGACAAAGGGAAGGACACCCTGAGCCTGATGTTCTTTCTCCATCCCCCGGACGTCGAAGACACGGCCTTTCTCACTTACGACTATCGTGAGGCTGACAGAGACGACGACCAGTGGCTCTATCTGCCTGCCCTTCGCAAGACCAAACGCATTGCCTCAACCGACAAGACCGGCAGCTTCATGGGTTCGGATTTTTCTTATGCTGATATGACGCGTCGGGAGCTTGACGATTACGACTATACCCTTCTCCGGGAGGCCGAGGTGGGCGGCACAGAGACCTGGTTGATTCAATCCCTGCCGCGGACCAAGAGGGTGATTGATCAGTACGGCTACACGAAATCCGTCCTCTTCGTTCGGAAAGACAACTTCGTTGTGATCCGGGCCGTTAACTGGGTTAAGGCGGGAAATCGCCTGAAGTACATGGATGCCAAAAAGCTGGAGGTGATCGATGGGATCTGGGTGGCCACAGAGATTCACATGACCACCAAGAAGGCGAAAAGAACGCTCCACAAGACCATCATGAAGTTCCACAACGTGAAGTTCAACCAGAGCCTTGACGAAAGCCTCTTCACCGTCCGGCAGATGGAAAAGGGACTCTAGCCGTCTTATGACGGCAGTGTTTGATCCTTGGCTCAGGTTCATGCCTGTGGATGCTGGACGCTCGACAAGCAATCGCGTTTCCTTCATCCAGTATCCAGGCGAGGCTAAGACAGGGGGGAAGATTCAATTGCCATAGAGTCCGGTGTGGGTGGACTGATTGTGAGGACTGGGGTCGTCTTACTGATCGGAGTTTTTCTGTCGTGCTGCAGACCCGACATCGCAGCCGGCCAGGAAAGTCCTCTGAGACCCCTTCCTGCCAGGGAGCTCGATGAGGAACGAGAGAGTCTGGACGATAACGCCCGGGCTGTCCAAGGAAAGGACTCCCTTGACGATGTTCTGGAGGGATTCGAAGAGGACGTGGGCATTGCCGAGGAAGTCATCCCAGAAGCGGAGAAAAAGCCCCCCTTTTGGGACCTCTCAGGGACCTTGGGTCTGCAGGTGTCCTACAACGTCGCCCATGACCCCCCAGAGCCCGGAGAGGCGGATTTTCGCGGGTTGTCGAGCCTTCGTCCTGAGATCCAGCTCGACCTGGATCTCGTGATTTCAGAAAACTGGAGGGCACTGATCAGTGGCAGAGGGTTCTACGATTTCGCCTACGCGATCCAGGGCCGAGATCAATATGCCGATGAACTGCGGGATGAATACGAGTGGGAGGCAGAGTTGTTCGACGTGTGGCTGCAGGGCCGCTTGCACGCCAATGTCGATCTAAGAGTGGGTCGCCAGGTTGTTGTCTGGGGTAGGTCAGACAACATCCGCGTCACAGATATCCTGAACCCCCTCGACAATCGTACCCCGGGCCTGGTCGATATTCGATTTCTCCGTCTACCCGTTACCCTGACCAGGCTCGACTACTACTGGGGACAATGGAACCTGAGTGGGATCGCGGTGCACGAAATCCGGTTTAACAAGAACCCGGTATTCAACAGCGACTTCTTTCCCTTCGACAGGCCCCTACCCCCCGAAGAGGAGCCTCCTAACACGCTTGAGAATACGGAGTTTGGATTGGCCCTGAACGGCATTTTCAGGGGTTGGGATGTATCCCTCTACGGAGCGCGGTTTTTTGATGATCAAGCGCACCTGGAAAGGGTTTCCCCCATGCAACTTGTACGGCGTCATAGCCGTCTCACCATGGTAGGCGCCGCAGCGAACCTGGCCCTGGGTAACTGGCTTCTGAAATCGGAGGCGGCCTACTTCGACGGTTTGGAGTTCCTCGCTTTACCCGGGGAGAAGAAATCCCGCTTCGATGCGCTCTTCGGTGTGGAATACTCAGGGTTTCCAAACACGATTCTTTCTCTGGAAGCGGTGAATCGACATATCAACGATTTTGACCCCATCCTGGAGCTCCCCCCGGCGAGTGCCCAGGAGAATGAATTCCAGACCGTGCTCCGCTATACCGGTGATTTCCTCAATGATACGCTCGAACTCGTCCTGCTCCTATCAACATTCGGCGTAACCGGAGAAGATGGAGCGTTCCAGCGGGCCACAGTAGAATATGACGTGACAGATTCCTTTTCTGTCATGGGGGGCGTGATCCTCTACCAATCGGGCGATATACCCTTGACCAGAAACATTGGAGATAACGACCGCGTGTTTCTAATCGCCAAGTACAGGTTTTAGAAAAGCCGTTTTGAGCTTTTCTCCAGAGATAGGCGGAAACTCGTCTTTTCAAGGCCCCTGTCAGGATACGGGAAATAGCACAACCGCCGGACCCCTCATGATGAGGTTAGCCTGTCAATCTTCAGGGGGCAGCAATCGAAAAAGCCTTGACAAAAACAGAGAAACCGATAACACTATAGGGCTCGATCACAGTTGAAGGAGTCTTCTATGCGTTATTCTCAGTTTCTCCTCCCAACGCTGAGGGAGGACCCTACTGAAGCAGAGATCGTGAGCCACAAGATGATGCTTCGCACCGGGATGATCCGCAAGGTGAGTTCAGGCATCTACGCTTTTCTGCCTTTAGGATGGCGGGTCTTCAGGAAGGTGGAGACGATCATTCGCGAGGAATTGAACAGAGCCGGAGCACAGGAGGTCTACCTGCCGGCCATTCATCCCTCGGAACTCTGGCAGGAAACGGGTCGATGGCAGGAATACGGCAAGGAACTCCTCAGGATGAATGATCGCCATGACCGACAATACTGCTTCGGCCCCACCCACGAGGAGGTTATGACAGACCTCGCCCGCAGGGAGATACGCTCCTACAGGCAGATGCCCCTCAATCTCTATCAGATTCAGGTCAAGTTCAGGGATGAGATCCGGCCTCGCTTCGGTGTCATGCGTGCTCGAGAGTTCATCATGAAGGACGCCTATACCTTCGATGTTGATGAAGCGGCCTGCGACGTGAGCTACTGGAAGATGTACGAAGCGTATCAGCGCATCTTCACCCGGTGCGGCCTCAAATTCAAAGCCGTAGAGGCCGAATCGGGCCTCATTGGGGGAAGTTTTTCACACGAGTTTATGGCCCTGGCGAGTATTGGAGAGGAGACGATCGCCAGTTGCACGCTGTGCGATTATGCTGCCAACGTGAAAAAGGCCGAGATCGCCACGGCAGACCCTAAACCCAAGGGACGTGAAAAAAGAGAGAAAATGGAGAGAGTGTCCACCCCTGACATCAAGACCATCGAGGCCCTGTCTGAGTTTCTGGATGCGCCTCCTCAGAATCTCGTGAAGACCTTGATTTTCGAGTCTGACAAGGGGGTGATAGCCGCCCTGGTCCGGGGGGATCACGATGTCAACGAGATCAAGCTGATGACCGTCCTTGATGCATCCAGCCTGGAGATGGCCACCGACGAGTTGGTCGAAAAGGAAACCCACTCGCCAAAGGGGTTTGCCGGCCCTGTGGGGCTGAAGGCTCCAATCATCGCCGATCACGCCCTGAAAACCATGGTCAATTTCGTCACCGGGGCCAACGAACAGGACGCTCACCTGGTCAATGTCAATGTGGACAGAGATTTTCTCGTGGATCAATTCGCCGATATCCGGATGGCTGTCGAGGGAGACCGGTGCCCCCGGTGTGGCGAGAGCTTCCGGTTTGATCGGGGAATCGAGGTGGGTCAGGTCTTCAAACTGGGGAAAAAATACAGCGAAGCCATGGGAGCCACGTACCTCGACGACAGAGGCAATGAGAAGCCGATTGTCATGGGATGCTACGGCATCGGTTTGGCCCGGACCATCGCCGCCATCATTGAACAGTATCATGACGACGATGGCGCAATCTTTCCCATGTCCGTGGCGCCCTTTCAAGCCACGATCGTCCCGGTCAACGATCAGAACCCTCAGCTCATGGCCACTGCTGAAGGAATCTACCACGACCTTGAGCAGAAAGGGGTTGAGCTCCTTTTCGACGACCGCGCCGAGCGACCGGGAGTCAAGTTCAAGGACGCCGATCTCATCGGAACTCCCCTCCGCGTCATTCTGGGAGAGCGAAACCTTGCAAAGGATTTGGTCGAGATCCGAAGACGCAAAACGGGCCAGACAACCCTGGTGAAAACCGGTGAGGCGGCACAAACAATCGCCCATCTGGTGGAAGAAGACCTCAAGTCCACCATGCCAAAAGAAAAGGGTTAATCGGTTTCATCTCGGAGACCGTATCTCTCTGCAATGGTCCTCAGGAATCTCGGCCTGTAGATGAGTTCGAAGGTCTCTTCCTTCCCGGGAAAAAGGCAGCACGCCGCACGCTTGACATGTTCAACGACCTGAAAAGCCTCCTCCCGGGAGAGATCGGCCTGCATAATCATCTGGAGCCAAAAGTCGACCAAGAATCGCAGACGGCGAATGCGCCGGTTCTCCTCAGAGATTTCTTCTTCACTGAACATGGCTCCCCTTTCGGGGTTCATAGCCCCTGCAAGGCGGACGCTTTGCAATCGTGAAGGGTTCAGTTGCCAGGGGTCAGGGATCAGCGGAATCACGGGCGAGAATAGACCCCGCGTCTACAGAAAACAGTCGGCTCCTTTGGATCATCCACAAATATCTTTGTCGCCGTGTACAATCGTTAAGCCTCCCGCTGTTAGGGGTCAACATTGAGTTTCCTTTGGCCCTCAGCGATCGATTGTCCTTTTTGATTTCGCTGATCCCTGAACCCTGATCCCCGACCGCTGAACCCTGACCCCTTATTCATAGTATACCCTCCAACAAAACAATTGACTAATGCTCTCTGATCCATTATAAGATGAATCACAGGTCTCAAACGGCAGGGTTCTTGGGATTGGGTTAAAAGGGACCTCCCTCTCAGGCCTCAGCCTGAATTCTAGAAGAGCGGGTTCGGATGAGACCGAAGGACCGGATTATCTTTGCCCTGGATGTGGGACATTTCGAAGACGCCCGGCGGTTTGTTCTGCTCCTGAAGGATCGCGTGGGCCTGTTCAAGGTGGGAAAGCAGCTCTTCACCCATGCAGGACCCAAGGTGGTCGAAATGATTCGGCAAAAAGGGCAGCGGACTTTCCTGGACCTGAAATTCCACGACATTCCCAACACCGTTGCAAAAGCCAGCCAGGAAGCCACCACACTCAATGTGACCATGTTCGATGTCCATGCCACGGGTGGCCTTGAAATGATGAAGGCTGCCGCTCAAGCCGCTCGAACCACCGCAAAGGAACTGGGCATACAGAAACCCATGGTTCTGGCGGTAACGGTTCTCACAAGCCTGGACAATGAGGCGTTGCAAGAGGTCGGAATGGGGAGCTCCGTGGAGGAGCAGGTTGCGAGACTGGCCCGGCTCGCAGAAAAGGGTGGGCTCGATGGTGTCGTCGCCTCCCCCCAAGAGATTCAGCTCATCCGCAGGACATGTGGTGAAAACCTGGTCATTGTGACCCCAGGGGTCAGACCGGTGGATTCGGTGAAGGACGACCAGAAACGGGTCATGACGCCCCGGGAGGCCCTCGAGGCTGGCGCAGACTACCTGGTAATCGGCCGTCCTATCCAGCATGCAAAGGATCCTGTAGAGGCGGCAGAGCGGATTGTTGAGGAGATCGGGA
>CAYGBW010000016.1:0-5900 GCA_964348185.1 uncultured Thermodesulfobacteriota bacterium
AAATGCTTTCAAGAAATCACCTGCCCGTCGATAGGCCATGTCGTACGCAAAACCCACCCTGGCTTGGGCAGTTACCGTCCCCCTGACCGGCCTTTCCAGATGATCCAGCCCGTCCCAGATAGATTCCACTTCCTGGTTGGACAGAGGATCTATGATCTGCTCAAAGGTCCTACCGGCCACCTCCACCCTAGCAATGATCCGCTTGAGGCTCGGTGGGACTGTCTCCCCACTGACAGGAACCGTGATCCTGGGATGATAGCCTTCCACACGGGAGCTGGCATAGTGCAAGGTGATATCTGTACCCGAGATAGGGATGTCCTGGTGGATAATGTCGCAGTCTCCATCGGGGCAATCCTCAACATCCCAAAATGGTTGGCCCCCCGGGTTGGGCGCTGCGGCATCACTTGGGAGACTGAACGGCCAGTCGCAGGCCCAAGAGGTGAAGTGGGTTACTGCGACACGCCAAAAGGTAGAGTCGGGCGGGTAGTTTTGAGGATCACTCAGGCTCGCAACCTCGTCGCTGAAATTACCGTCTCCATCGAGATCATCACGTTGATCGTCTCCGTCAGCATCCAGGGCGTCTACAATGCCGTCCGTGTCTGTATCCAAAAGCTTTACGACAAGACCGTTGTCTGAGGGCACCCACACTCCACGGTCCCAATCGTAGTAGCCTAGAGGTACCGCCCCCCCAACCGGGAATCCAGGAAAATTGTCGACCCACATGATGATGGGTTTGGCCAATCTGACTCGTTCAGCCCCATCCACGCTGAGCTCGACACAGTAGGTGTAGGCAGAGCTGGGAGGCAGTCTGGCCGGCATTGACTCAAGGCTTGGGTACTCGGTCGTCCGAGTGGTAATGGTGGTGAGCTCCTGAATGACGCTTCCCTTTGCATCTACCTCATAGGCCTCGTTGTCACCGGTGAAGACCAGGGTGCAGGAGCGGTTGCCGAATTCGTCGGTGATCTCTGAGCTCTCGTGCTTGACTACCGTGCCTGGGCTGCCGTCAAAAGGAACGCTGGTCGATGCCGAATCCTCGGCGATCATCGCGACGGTTTCAGCAATGGCGATGTCGTTCCAGCGAACGGAGACCTTCCTGTGCACCGGGAGCAACCCCGCCTTCTGATAGACAACCGTCATGGTCTTCCCGCCCTGCACGGGAATGGAGAATCGACCTTCGGTGTCTGTCGTGGCAGTGCCGTACCCGGGACGGTCGAGGATGGTAACAGAGACATCAGCGATTGGAAAGCCATCAAGATCTTCTACTAACCCGGTGATCACGGAAAAACGTTTGGGTTTGTATGACTGGACTGTGGCATCAGGCGGGATCAGGTCTTCGTACTGCTTTCCGAAACAACCCTCTGGCTGCGGCTCCACAGGAGATTTGACTGTAACCACAGCCTGACCTGTGGCTGTGCCCCCACGGCTTGTGGCCATAATGGTGTAGGTTGTCGTCAGTGAGGGTGAAACCGTGGTCGATCCGCTTGGGGAAACCGCGCCCACGTCGGGTTCAATGAGACAGCTATCAGCATAGGTCGAGGTCCAGGAAAGGGTGGATGATTCACCCACGGTAATGGTCGCCGGATCTGCGGAGAGGTTGACAGTTGGCTCAGGATAGGTGACGGTAACCATGGTACTGGCCATCGATGTTCCGCCAAGGCCTATGGCTGTTATCGTGTATGTGGTGGTCTCAGAGGGCCAAAGCGTAATCGATCCCATTAGGTCCACATCTCCAATGCCCTGATCGATGGACACAGAATCGGCTTCAGACGATTCCCAGGACAAAGTAGCCGACTCCTCAACCATGATCGTCGGAGAGGCCTGGATGGTAACCGTCGGTGGATCGATTTCCTGAGTTACTCGGACAGCCAGGTAACTTCCCGGCCCGCTTCTCAGTTCGATTGTAATGGAGTTATGCTCACCGAGACTAGGGTGGGCTTCCAGGACACCAATCTGCTGGTTGAAATCGCTCAGACCAAAGACCTCCTCTTCATTGACAGAGATTATAGCGCTGCTTACCCTGTGCTCACCGTCTTCGTTCCCGTTCTGGACGATGAGCGTCGCCTCACCCGTCTTGCCCCGGAATTCACCAGAGTAGACATCGGGTGGACCCGCCGTCCGACAGTACCGGTCTAGCGCAAACAGGGTCACCTCAACCGCAGAAGCGCTGGCGGTGAATAAACCCAACAGTAAGAAGAATGTAAGCGCCGCAGTCGCGACAGACTTCTTCATGGTATGCCCCCCTGAGTGGATGAGCTTCTGGAAAGGCCAAGAGTCTTTGCGGTTTCTGCATAACCCCGTTATAGAAGAAGAAAGTCTGGGGGTTGTCAAGAAAAAAGTAGGTTTTTTTGGTTTATTTACAGCACCTTACAGCATTTGACTGTTCTTTACATTGCGATGGTGGCACAATCTGGGATTGAAATATAGGGATCCATGGAGATTTCAGACGTGCCCTGACCGTGCAAATCCATGCCGGAGGTTTTGGGAGCGGAGCCACCGTTGTAGCCATAGAATATCTTTGGAGAGACCAAAAACGGGGGCTTTGAACATCAAATTGCGATGGCCAGCATCTCTCGAGGGCTCGTTTTGGGAGACACAGGACAGGGGGCACTTCGATTGGCGCCACGGTAGCTTCCGTCGTAAGAATCGCCAGGGAGCTGGCCAACCCTGACATTTACTGAAAACGGAAAGTCCTTGACTTTTCCTGGGGACCTGCTTTAATGGGCTAAGAGCCCTTTCTCAAGGGCAGAGGCGATATTGAGAAACATTCTTGCACCGCTGGAAGGCTCAGACGTGGGATCGAGGAGGGGCATAATACCTGTAAGATTAGGTCAGAGTATTTGCGAGTCGAAGCACTAGGGGGAGTTTACTCCAAGGGATCATCAATCATGGGAATCGAGGAGAGGTGGAGAGGGCTCAAGCCCTTGCCCCAGGGGATAAAGGGGAAATTGGGCCGACGAGATGGTTTTGAAACCAGAGGTCATAATGGCTCGGCTGTTGAGAGACAGACCACTGGCCCGACAAAGGGGGAATTGCCATTAACCCAATTGACCAATTAACTCAATTAACCAATTAACTCAATTAACTCAATTAACCAATCCGCAAGCTCCCCTCCCATTCCCCATGAAGAGCCGGGACAAACGAGACGGACCGTGGTACCATTTTCATATAGCCGGAAGATCGACAGGCCTGAATGGACAGGGTGCCGCATTGAGCCCTGATCTTGATATGAAACGGTTTTTTGGGGTGAGATGATGAAAGTCGAAGACCTTTCTTTTGCCAAGAGCGAAATCCTCTTCGGATGCGATGAGACCCCGGGCATCGTGGCGATGGAAGTGGAAGAGGATGACAGCATTCGGGTTTTCAGGAGGGAGGGGGGGCAGCTTCTATCCGAGATGCAGTCGTTCCATCCCTTCTTTCTTCTATCGGACCACGCCCTTCTTGAGGGATCCAAATCTGCGCCTGTCGTGACGGAGCTAAAGGGATCCGGGGACTACCGGTTTCAGGTGAGTTTTGACTCGTGGCGGGACATGGAACAGGTCAGGAAGGTTATTCTGAAAAAGGCGGGGGTTTCTGCCGGCCATCCAGACTCGCCGATCTACTTTGTGAGTGACCCCGTCCAGCAGCACCTCATGATGACTGGACAGACATTCTTCAAGGGGTTGACCTTTGAAGCGCTCAAAAGGATGCAGCTCGACATCGAGACCTTTTGCCCGGAGGGGTACGAGTTTCCCAACCCCAACCGGGAGACAGACCGGATCATCGTGATCTCGCTGTCTGACAACACCGGGTGGGAGGAGGTTCTCTCTGGCAGGGACCTGTCAGAGAAGGAGATGCTTGAGAAACTCGTCCGAACTCTCCAGGAGCGGGATCCTGACATCATCGAGGGGCACAACATTTTCAATTACGACCTCGACTACATCTCTCGCCGGGCAAAAATGCACGGGGTTTCCTTGGAGATCGGAAGGAATGGTCGGGCGGCAAGATCTCGATCCTCACGGGTGATCATCGCGGAGAGAACGATCAATTATTCGAGATGGGATATTTACGGCCGCCATGTGGTCGACACCTTCATCCTGGCCCAGTTCTATGATGTGGCGACACGGGAGCTGGAGGGTTTCGGGCTGAAGGAGGTCACAAAGCAGCTTGGTTTGGCGACTCCCGACAGGACCTACGTTGAGGCTGGCCAGATCTCCGAGTTATTCATAAACGATCCCGAGACCCTTTACCGATATGCCCTCGACGACGTGCGGGAAACCCGGGTCCTGAGCGACCTTCTGAGCCGGAGTTACTTCTTCCAGGCCCAGATTTTTCCCCTCTCCTTTCAGAATGTGGTGGTCCGAGGAAACGCGGCCAAGATCGACGCTCTGTTTATCCGTGAGTATCTCAGGCAGGCAAGCGCCATCCCAAAACTGGAAGAGGCACGGCCCTTTGCCGGAGGGTACACCGACATCTTCTACGAAGGCGTGGCCCGAGGGGTTGTCTACTGTGACGTTCGATCCCTCTACCCATCGTTGATGCTCAGTGAAGAGATCCTGCCCCGGAAGGACGAGGTGGGGATCTTTTCACAGCTCCTCTCCTCTCTGACAGAATTCCGGCTTCAGGCCAAGGATAGGGCTTCACGGGCCGTCTCGTCAGAAGAGAGACAGTTCTTCGAGGCGCTCCAGTCCACCTTCAAGATTCTCATCAACTCCTTTTACGGCTACATGGGCCACGGCCAGTCCCATTTCAGTGATTTTGATCAGGCCGAAAGAATCACGGCCAGGGGGCGCGAACTCCTGCAGTCCATGATTGATTGGCTCAAGAAGAAAGGGTGCCAGCCGGTAGAGATCGACACGGATGGAATCTACTTCGTGCCGGGACCGGAAATCACGACTCCCGCCCAGGAGGAGGATCTGGTCAAGGCCCTTTCGGATTCCATGCCAGAGGGAATCACCGTTGAGTACGGCGGCCGCTACCGGGCGATGTTCTCGTATAAGATCAAGAATTATGCCCTTCTCGACTACGATGGGAAACTCCGAATCAAGGGGTCTGGCCTGCGGTCCAGGGGACTAGAGAAATTCCAGCGTGTCTTTCTTGAGGAGATGATCTCACTGCTCCTTGCGGATCGGAAAGGGGAGATTCCTGATCTGTTTCAGCAGTATCTCGAGCAGATGGCCCAACACCAGTGGGACGTGAAGATGTTTATGAAGACCGAGATGCTCCAGGACTCCCTCGAGAAATACCAGGAGAAGATTCGGAGCAATGCGAGAAATCGGAGTGCCCCATACGAACTTGCTCTTAACGCCGAAAGACGGTATCAACCTGGAGACCAGATCTCCTATTACGTGACAGGGGATTCAGAAAAAGTCCAGGCCTATGAGAACTGCAAGCTCGCCAGGGAGTGGGATCCAAGCCATCCAGACGAGAATGTACGGCACTACCAGAGAAAGCTGAGAGACCTCTACAAGAAGTTCTCGGTCTTCTTTGAGGATCCGGGGGGATGAGCGGTTCACGTCAGAGAACAGCGCCACGATGCTGGAGAGAATCGATCACATTGGAATCGTTGTTGACGATCTGGGCAGAGCCGTCCGCCAGTTTAGCGAAATCCTCGGCTTGACCTACCTCGAAACAAAGGAGGTCGAGGCTGTAGGCCTGAGAACGGCTTTTTTCAGTATTGGCGGGGTCGCCATCGAGCTCCTCGAGTTCGACCGCCCCATCCCGGGAATCGATGAGATTGCCCTGGGCAAGACCAAGGGCATTCAGCACATCGCCTTTCGGGTCGGGGACTTTGAAGAGGCCCTGGCCTCCCTGGTCAAGAGGGGGCTCAGGGTGGTTCAGGGCTTCCCGCGGGATGGAGCCCACGGCCGGGTCTGCTTCTTTTATCCAGAAGACACAGCCGGGGCAATGATCGAGATCTGCGA
>CAYGBW010000017.1:0-16013 GCA_964348185.1 uncultured Thermodesulfobacteriota bacterium
TCGACTCGCTCCCGGAGGCCAATGTGCAAATCATCCAAGATATTCCTTTTGATCGGGATTTGATCGAAAAGGCCTTCCAGGGCCATCTGATGACCTGTCATCTCTGCCATGGTGGCGGATCCCTCTTCCCTGGCACCGTGGACTTCCTCCCGGAGATAGTTATTCTCGGCGCAAAGCTTGAGAACCTGCCTCACAGAAGAGAGGAATCGGTTTCGCAGGGTAGAACCCTCCTCCTTCTCTTGTCTCGTCGAGGCCTTCGAGGCTTCCAGGATATCCTTGGCCCGAATCTCCCCCCTCTCCATCTGATAGGCAACACGGGTGATCCACTCCAGGCCGACAGGACTCTGGAGCAAGAGTCTCTTAGTCCGTTTCCGCCCTTCTTCGATCTTTTTGGCCAGATTGCATTCCTGCTCTGGACTCAGGAGAGGCACCCTCCCAATCTCTCGGAGATAGGCCCCAACGGAGTAGTAAGTGGAGTAGGGAAAGTATTTGGATCTTGTGAGCTCGTCATCTTCACTACCTGAGAACTTCTCTTCGGAGCCGCCTTCGGACTCCTCCTGAACAAACGGAGATTCCTCCTTCTCCTCAAACGCTCCTAAACTGTTCGCATTGCTGATAAACTGATTAATGTATGGCTCCATCTCCACTCTCGCTGCTACCTTCTGGTCAAAAGAGCCTTTCAAACTTCCCAAAGAACACGGTAACTCCCAACGCTTATCCGTACAACAAGGGCAGAGATTGTGCGGTTTAAGGGAATCTGGGCACAGGAGTCCGTCCGAACCCATTCCCCATTTTGAAATCAGGAGTCTTAGGGGGCATACACGCCTTCAAAGCAGATGTCTGAAATAGCCTCTTTGAATGCTGGTCTGCTTCTATCGCTCATTGAAAAGCTGTCAGGCGTAAGAGTTGCGTCCATGGGGTATGCTGCATAAAGAACCCGTTTGAAGAAGGCCCGGATGGGCGTAAAGCTCACAAGGGCATTTTAGCTTTTATCATATCGGTTAGGATCGTACATGCCCGTTTAGGCCTTATACTTGAAATCTTCCGGGTTGAGACTCTCCAGGAACTCCTTCAGCTGGTCCTCCTCCATATCCTTATCCAACTCGATCGTCTTTGCCTTAGAGAGGACCTGTTCGGTCACGTAGATGGGAGCACCTGCAGCAAGTGCGACCGCAATGGCGTCACTAGGCCGGGAGTCTATGGTGACTTCCTTCCCCTCGGTCTTGAAGTGGATCAGAGCGTAGAATGTCTTGTCCCTGAGATCCATCACCTCGATCTTTAGAATTTCTGACTGAAAGAGACTCACGATATTCCGAATAAGATCGTGAGTCATGGGGCGAGGGGAATAGACGTTTTTCAGCTTCAGGGCGATGGCGTTCGCCTCAAAGGGGCCGATCCATATCGGAAGGGCGTACATGTTTTCGAGATCCGACAAGAGCACGACGAACCCATTTGATGAGGGATCGAAGGTCAAGAACTTTATCTTCATCTCGACAGCCATTTGGAACCTCTCTTTCGCGTTTGTAGCTCGCCTTGATCTTCTAAAATTCTCGATTACCGCTTTTTTGTCTATGTCTCGGTGGGCGAGCTTCGCTGGCTCGCAACGGCCGTGTTCGTCTTCACACGGAAAATCAGGTGAACAGAGGCCGTATCAACTCCGGCTTCGTGACTGTTTCCACAAATCCTCTGGCCGTGAGAGACGCTAACCTGCTTAGTATTTCTCCCTCGGTTACATTTTCCTTTACGCCATCGTCCTCGCCAAACTCATACCATAGATCGAAGGCCGTAAGCTGTTCATAAGCGGAAAGTATTCATGGAATATTTGGATCCATTTGGTCTACGGTACTGCGTTCTGCCATTAGGATACCTCTCCTTGGTAACTGCCAAGACCGATGGCTTCAACACCACAATGTTGTTGATTTGCATTGTTTCTTTTCAAACTGGATAAGGACGCCAGGATAATAGAAATAGCAAGGTCCAGTCAAACTCAGAAAATGTAAGCTTGCAAGAAAAAACCCTTGAAAAAACATGATCTGATCAATCACACTCCTTTTCCCTTAGAAAAGCTCCGCTTTGTTCTAAATCCTGCATAGTACTCTCTAGGTAAATCTGCCAATGTCCTATCTGGATCTATTCTCTTTTCGCATTCATCCAGCCACTTATTGATCTCCTTAATTCTAAAGGGTTTCTCGAATATCTGACAGCCAAGCTTTCTGGCCTGTTCGATCTCTCCATCTGTCCAAGCTCCTGACATCACGGCTTTATTCTTCAAAATGCCTTTGCAACCATTGCGTCCCTGATTCTCCACGAGATCCAATCCTGTCATGTAAGGCATACTCTTGTCAATAATGAAAATATCTCCACATGGGTGTTCTTGTGAGCACGCGCATTCACGGTCTGAATAGATAGGACAGAAAAGTGGCGCGGAATAGGGCAGAACTTCATACCCCCGAAGCTCAATGATCGATGAGACCAGAGACCGAATCATTTCATTGTCATCAATAACGAATGCCCTTAGTTCCACAGACCCTTCACCATCGGTGAGGAGAAGTGAGTCACCGTCAGCAACTCGTTTGGCCCTCTGGAATGAGTTCTGGCAAGTATAGAAGGAGAAAAGATCCAGAGGAACAGCAGGGGAAGTCGCATGTCCCTCCAGGCTTTCCTATTTGCCCTCATAGGGAGCTTGTACAGAGGACTTACTTAACGATCGCTACGGGGCAATCAGCCAGATAGCAAACTTTCTGGGAAACGCTTCCAAGCAAGAGGGCCTCGAGCCTGCCCAATCCACGACTTCCAACAACAATCATATCCATGCTGTTTTCCTTAGCAAAACTAAGGATCCCCTCTGCCGGATCTCCATGTACGACAGCCGACTGAACATTCTGAACGCCTCTCCTGTTGACATCCCATCTCGCGGCCTCCAAAATGTCTTCGCCGGCTTTTCTCAGGCGAACATCTTGGGGCAACTGGGAAATCCCCTCCTCTTCGAGCCTCTGGAGAATTCCGGGTTCAAAAACGCTTTCGGATAGGCTGGACTCAGGGGCGACGTGGAGGAGGCAAATCGTGGCACTACATTCCAAGGCAATATGGGAGGCAAACTCTATGGCCTTTTTCGCATGCTCGGAACCATCCGTTGCGACGAGGATTTTCTGAAGCATTGACCGGTCACCCCTTTTTGAAATCAGCAAAACCGATCTTCAGAAGGTCATATTTTCTCTCCGAGAGGAGTTCTTACCCCATTAAAACAAATCCTCCGGGGAAGTCAAGGAAATTGTGATTTGTTCCTGTATGGAGGTAGGATTGATTCCGTTCTTCCCCAGGAGGGACTAGGAAAATGCTTTTGCTCTTCTTTCGTCGACATCTTTTACAATCCCCTTCACCTGATCCTGAACCGAATTGGACAACGGTTTGGGCTCGTGGTTTTCCAGGATCCATCTCACTTTTTCATCGGCTTTGGCTTTGAGCGTCTTGCCCCCTTCTGACTTCCAACCCTCATAATTCTGCCGGTCCAGCATCTGTGAAATCCAGATCTCTTCCTTAAAGTGTTTGGATGTGTGTTCCAAAGAAAGAAAATCCCCCCCAGGTCCCACCTCGTCGATCACATCGAGTGCAAGTGTTTCCTCTGAAACCTCGAAACTTCTGAGAACCCGTTTGACGCTCGCAATCATCTCATCACATATCGTCAGAAGTCCCAGAGAAGACGTGAAGCCAGATTCCATATAGCCGACGTCATGCACCAAACTGGATCCAGCCAGAGACGAGAGCATGAGGCTCTCGCCAGCCTCAAAGGCTGCTTGTTGGTCAATGGTCTTGGCATCTGTGCAGCCACCCGTGCTAAAGGCCGGCAGGCCATAGAATTGTGCCAACTCTGTCCTGACGATTCGACTGATGAAAACCTCAGGCGCCCCGTAAGAGAAAACCGCTGTCCGTGGATCCAGGATATTGGGACCCCCGCCATAAACGACGGGCGCACCTTCTTTCTTGAGCTGAGCGAGGATTATTCCAGTGAGAGATTCAGCATTGGAAAGGGCAAAAGCCCCAGCGAGCGTTACCGGGGCCGTGCCGCCTGCTGAAGGCGCCGGGACATACATAACGGGGATTCCGTGGTCCACGGAAAACAGCAGCTTATCGATCGATTCTTTTGGATGCTTCAATGGGGAAATCGGTTCCACATAATGACAAATGAAAGGGTTGCTTTGAAAAGCCTCGTCAGACCCCGCAACCGCTGCGCACATGTCATATATGCCCTTGATCCCATCGATATCCCAACTCGTAAACAGGATCGGTTTTGTGGTGTTCAACACCATGGCCTCGAAATGATGGACATCCTCGCGTCCTTTGGGAACGTCTGTGGCAAGGGCAAAGGACATGGCAAAATCTATGTTGGGAAGATAGTCCACGACTCTCGCTGCTTTCGCGGCGTCGTGTTTCAGGCTGGGCCGTCTCTCCCCCGTGTAAGGGTCAAGGGTATAGGGGGTCTCTGATCCCGGGCCATAATACACGTTGTTTCCCTCCAAGAAGAGGATCCTCCTCCCATATCGATCGCTCAAGACCACCCTTTTGGGCACACTGGCCAAGGCCGCTTCGACCATGAACGGGGGTATCTTGACCCGCCTGTCGTCAACGACCCTCGCCCCTGAGGCTGACAGCATTTCTACTGCCTCATGGGAATAGAATTCCATACCCGTCCTCTCCAGGATTTCAAGAGAAGCCTGGTGGATTCTTTCCTTCTGTTCTTGAGAGAGATAGGTCATGATCGGTCTCTGCCGATAAACGAAATCCTCATTGATTCCCATGGCGCCATACTCCTCTCTTGGAGGGACGAGGCTGTTCAATTCACCTCAGATACTACCCCACTAAAGCCGAGTATTCAGGCGGGGGCTGGAGAGGCCTGAGTTTTTTTGGCCAATCGTCGTCCCCCCCGATTGGCCAAAAGGAGAAAAACCGCTCCCCTCTCCGCGGCTCTGCGGTAAGTCATCTTTTGACCGGGATTCTTCGTTTCTTCCTGATATAACGCGTCTTGGGTTGCGGAGCGCGTTGGAACGAACAAAGGCAACGGGAATGAAAACGAGATCAGACCCTGTCCAACGCCTGTTGGAGATCCTCGATCAGATCCTCCGCATTTTCGATTCCCACGGATAACCGGATGAGACTTTTCGGAATCTGGGCCTTGTCCATTTCCTCATCGGTCAGGTCCGCAAAATTTGTACTGGGCGGGTGGCAAATGACACTTCTCGACGAGCCTTCATGGATTGCCTGGGTAATTGTGTTCAGGGAGTCGAGGAATTCGAAGGCTTTTCCCATCCCTTTATCTTTCAGAGAAAAGGAGAGAAGTCCACCATACAACCCGTTCATCTGATCTTTGGCCAGGGCATGTTGGGGATGGCTTTCGAGCCCTGGGTAGTTCACCCGTGCGACTTTTGGGTGTTTTTCCAAGAAAGCTGCCACTCTCATGCCCGTTTCCGTATGCCGGACCATGCGCAATTTGAGCGTTTCTAGACCCAGGAGACAAAGCCAACAGTTGAAGGGCGATGGCGCCGTCCCATACTGTAGATATTCCGTTCTTCTGATCTCCTCAATCCAGTCCTTTCGGGCTACCAGCACACCGCCCAGCGTCGTAGCGTTTCCCGTGATGTATTTAGAGACCGACTCCACCACGGCAGTGGCACCCAGCTCAAGGGGTTTCTGGCCGACCGGAGTGGCCAGGGTATTGTCTACGATGAGAGGCACGTCATAGGTTTTTGTCATGTCGGACAGTTTCTTGATGTCTGCAATGACCAATCCTGGATTACTGGGCGTTTCCACATAGGCAAATCGGGTCCCCTTCCGGAGTTTTCCCTCCCATTCTGACAGATCGGTCGGATTGTTAACGACATGGACTTTGACCCCGAATTTCCGAAAGGTCTTCGTGAATAGCTCGAATGCCCTCATGTAGATCCGATTTGAAACAACGCACTGCGCCCCCTGCTCCAACAAATAACTGGCTATGGAAAAAATGGCCGACATGCCCGAAGATGTGGCCAATCCTGCCTCCCCTTCTTCGAGGAGGGCCATCCTTCTCTCAAGAATATCGTTGGTGGGATTGTGCCGCCGGGTGTAAATATAATCCATATGGGGGTCCGTCGGATCAAAGATTCTTCTGGCCATTTCCGCGCTCTCTAAAGGATACGATACGGTCTGATAGAGCGGAGGAGACAGAGACTTTTCCGCAACGGTCCTTGCCTTATCAAATCCACCGAGGACACTCAAGGTTTCGTCCTGCAGGTCCACCACTTTCATTTGGATTTCCTCCTAATATCAAGGGCTAGTCCTCTTCTTTTTTGCCTCTATTCTGCCGGATATCATGAATTCATTCTGTACTGCGTACTTGAAGCATCCGCTCCCTTGGTTACCAGAAGCTGAGCAGTCCAATCCAAGGATCTCACCCTTTTCGGTATTTCTCTTTTTCGCTGATCTCTCTGTCACCCCCCCCAGACGAACACCCTGTTCACGATCCCCCATTGATTCCACAGAATCATCGGCCTTGAAATGCTCTTGTAACTACCGGTGTATTATTATACTCTACAGGCTTCATTTCCTGTGGGAGAGGGGGAGAGACGATCGAAACAAGGCCATGCTCAGGCAAATCTGCCTATCGAATCAATGAGTTACAAAAAAAGGAGAAACCAGGGTGAAGGATTTCGACTTCTTCTTGCCAACAAAAATCGTTTTCGGTTCAGGGAAGCTATCGAAAATAGGAGATTACGTCAAGCCTCTTGGCAAAAAAGCGGCACTCATATCCGATAAACCCCTGGCCGAGCTCGGCGTGGTTGCTCGAGTCAAAGAATACCTAAAGGGAAATAAGATTGAAGCCGTTGAATTCACAGGGGTTAGAGCCAATCCGATTTCCACAATGATCAATGAGGTGGCCCGCTCCTTGAAGGGAGAACGCATAGATTTTGTTGTCGGTGTGGGTGGGGGGAGTCCTATCGATTTTGCCAAGGGACTTGGCGTAGCGATAGTCCACGGGGATGATATCTGGAATTATGTCACCGTAGGAGGGAAGATTGGCTTGCCGGTGACATCAGAAACATTGCCCATCGTGGCAGTTGCAACCACCTCGGGCACTGGATCAGAAGTTACTCCATTTTCAATTTTAACGAATCCAACGACTTCAGAGAAGTGCGCCATAATCAGTGAACATGTTTTTCCTAGAATCGCCCTAATCGATCCGAGGCTTACGCTCACGGTACCACGCAGGCTTACGGCATCTACAGCGATTGACGCCCTGTCCCATGCTATCGAGTCCTATATAAACAAAGACGCTCAGAGCTTTACAGAGATGACTGCCATTGAAGCCATGAAGTTGATTTCAACAAACCTTCTAACTGCTGTGATTGATGGGAATAACCTCGAGGCAAGGAGCAAAATGGCATGGGCTGCAACATTGGGTGGCATCGCCATAAGCAATGGGAACGTAACTCTGGCCCACGCGATCGGACATCCGATGAGTGGGCGTTTTGACATCCCTCACGGTGAGGCCATAGCTTTGGGACTGCCAGCCGTAATGAGGCACAGTTGGATGTGGGACAGGGAGAAATTCGCAATGATCGCCAATGCAATGGGAGCAGATGATCGTCGATTGAGTCTAGAAGCAAGGGCAAAAAGAAGTGTTGAGGCAGTGGAAAAACTGCTGGTTGAGATCGATCTGAAACTGAGACTGCGCGACTATAGCGTTGACGATTCAGACCTCGACGGCCTGGCCAAGGACGCGACGGGATATATGGTTGGCTGTCTCGAGGCTCATCCCCGTGCATTCGGATTAGAGGAAGTGAGGGAGATCTATCGAGAAATACTCTGAGAATACCCTAAGGCCTTCGGCCCCAAACAAATCCGAAAGAGATCCGAATGACCCGAATCCGAAATCTGAGGCAGCCCCCTTCTGCCTCTCTCATGGATTGTACCCATAATCTCCGTCTTCGATTCTCTTGAGCTCCGAGCCCTCAAAAGTCAGAATCCTCATGAGCCTGTTGCTCCCAAAGTTGTAAGTCCAGGTCTCGATCGTCCGGGTACGGCTTATTCTCACCCTTGCCCCCTGCCGGTGGCCAGGTCCGTTGACATCTCTTTTGAGTCTTCGCGACACCGCCGTTTCAACCACTTCCTCGTCGATCGTGACGGGTTCTCCGCACTTCGCCAGGACCTCTGCTTTCGTGTCACCCGTGCTAACCACACGGTTTCCACATCGAAATCCCCCGGCAAGCGTGGGAATTGGCATGAGCAATATCGCCGTTATGAGAGCAATCGTTCCGATCATGGATTCTCCTCCTTTCCTATTCCGTAAACTCTGAGTGCTTTCAGTCGCAACCCGGAGACGTAACATATCGTTCAGATAACCGGCATCCTGCTGCCTTGCAATATGTCCCTGCTTCTGTAACCTCCTGGATCTATTTACCTTCCTATTAAGATTTTCTCAAAAAAACCATCCGAAAACAAGGAAGCGCCTCCAAGAGAGAGACCTTTCGCCCCACGGTGAGAGTAGCACGGGGCAGATTCGCGCTGCCGCCGCCTTTCTTGACTTGCCCATCTGATCTGTTAGAATCAAATGAGTGGACAACGCCGGACCGTCGGTGAGAATGGAGGGGAAAGTCAAGGGCCGGGAGAATTCCTGTTCCCGACGATCGCAAAGGGGAGTCTCCGTTAGGAGAAAATAGTCAAGGCCCAAGCCCCTTTCCAGTGCGTCTCTGACAAATCGTCTGCCCCTCTTCTCCCGTTTTCAAAGCCCCAAGGGGTGATCCCATGACCGCGCAAGGCGTCAAACGCAGGCTCAGTGCCATCCTCAGTACGGATGTCGAGGGGTACAGCCGCCTCATGGGTGAGGATGAGGAAGCGACCGTTCGCACCCTAACCACCTACCGGGAGTTGATGACTACACTTATCCAACAACATCGGGGCCGGGTAGTGGATTCCCCGGGAGATAATCTACTGGCTGAGTTCGGGAGTGTCGTGGACGCGGTGCAGTGCGCAGTTGAGATCCAACAGGAACTCACAAGCCGGAACGCTGCCTTGCCTGAAAATCGCAGAATGGAGTTTCGTATCGGCATCAACCTGGGGGATGTGATTGTGGAAGGGGAACGGATCTACGGCGATGGAGTCAATATTGCGGCCCGAGTCGAGGGACTGGCCCAGGGCGGAGGCATCTGCATCTCTGAAACCGTCTACGACCACATCGAGAACAAGCTGGCTTTGACGTTCGAGTATCTGGGAGAACGAGCCGTCAAGAATATCAAGAAGCCGGTGCGGGTGTATCGGGTGGGGGCGGAGCCTGGGGTGACTGCACCTGGGCAGAGGATAGAGAAGAAAGCTCGCCCGAGACATTGGCAGAATGTGGCTCTGGGCGTGGTGGCCCTCCTGATCACCGGAGCCGGGGCCGCAGCGATCTGGAATTTCTATCTGCGCCCTGCCTCTCGACCCGCCGTGGTTCCCTCCGAGAAGACCCCGAGGGTTGAATTGCCCGACAAGCCCTCAATTGCCGTGTTGCCCTTTACCAATATGAGCGGGGATCCGGAGCAGGAGTATTTCAGCGATGGGATGACCGAAGATCTCATCACTGACCTCTCCAAGATCTCCGGGCTGTTCGTCATTGCGCGCAACTCTGTCTTTACATACAAGGGCAGGGCGGTGAAGGTAGAGGAGGTGGCAAGGGAACTCGGGGTGCGTTATGTCTTGGAGGGAAGCGTCCGAAAAGCGAATGGCAGGGTTCGGATCACGGCGCAGCTGGTCGATGCAACAACGCAAGGCCACCTTTGGGCCGAACGATATGACCGGGACCTGAAAGACATTTTCGCCCTCCAGGACGAAGTGACGCAGAAAATCGTGGCGGCTCTGGCGGTAGAGCTTACCCAGGATGAGCAAAGGCACCTGGTGCACAAAGAAACCGACAACCTGGACGCTTATGAGCACTACCTGCGCGGATTGGCCTATGCAAATCGGGTCACCAAAGGGGCGAATGTTCAGGCACGGCAGATGATCGAGAGCGCCATTGGCCTGGATCCGGGGTTTGCGGCGGGATATGTGCTTTTGGGTCACACCTACTTCACCGAGTGGACCATGGGGTGGAGCCAGGATCCCCAGTCTCTCGTGCGGGCCTTTGAACTGGCAAAAAGGGCCATAGCCCTGGATGACTCACTGCCTTCAGGTCACCACCTGTTGGGCCATGTCTACCTGTGGAAGAAGCAGCATGAGCAAGCTATTGCCGAGCAAGAGAGGGTCATCGCTCTCGATCCCAATGGTGCTGATGGGCTTGCGGGGTTAGGCGATATTCTGTCGTGGTCTGGGAGGCCGGATGAAGCCATTGGATTAATCAAAAGGGCGATGCGGCTTAACCCCGTGTACCCCTTCTGGTATTTATGGTCCTTGGGCCATGCCTATTTCTTGACGGGACAGCATGAGGAGGCGGTTGAAACATTTCAGAAAGCTCTCAGCCACAACCCAGATTTTCTGCCTGCCCACGCTTATTTGGCCGCCAGCTACTATGAGCAAGGGCGGCAAGAGGAGGCTCGGGCTTCAGCGGCAGAACTCGAGAGGCTAAGTCCGGAGACCTCTCTGGAAGCCTGGAGAAAAAGGCTCCCCTATAAGGATCATGCGGTGTTGGAGCGCCTATTCGACAGCCTGCGGATGTTGGGGCTGAAGTGATAACTTGCCGTCAACAACCTATGGCAAATCGATCGCTGTACGGCACTCCCAAGATCTCGGCTCCCTCGGGAACAAGGGTACCATTAAACCACTACCTGCTAAAGCAGGTAGATTCCTAGCGTGACTAATCTGCCCTAGGCGGATTGAACCGCAGAATATCGAACAAGCAATAATGAATGTCGAAGGAGAAAAATCATCATTCGAAATTCCTTGGTCGTTATTCGACATTCAAAATGGAAGACAGGCTAAAGCTGTTCGTCTAGAGACGAAGGTTTTAAATCTGGCGAATGCAAAAATAAAGAGGCGCCAAGGACTCCCTCGGGAAGAAAAGGAATGAAGATTACCTTTCAATGCTTCTAACGGTTATTACAAAAGGCACACTCCCAACCGAAGTCCCCCCCATCACCCTACAGAAGAATGAACAGGCTGCGATCTGACACCACCGACATCGTGCACGGACGGTTGAATTGGATTCAACCGGTCGCAAAAGAGACCAGATCGTCCAAAAGGGACGATTTGAGGAGAGGTACCGGCGGGCCTTTTATCGGCGGGTCCAGAAAAATCTAGGAAGTGGGTTGACCGTAGATACCACAGCGTGGTATATACCGGACAGTGCGACGCTTAAGATTCTAAGCCTGCGTCTGACTTCTGGTGGCCTCTTTCTCTGCGGGGCCGAGAGAGCTCACGGGGTCTGAACTGCTGATGTCAAACGCGGTCAGAGCTGTCAGACCGGGGAGAGGAGAAATTCGAAAACCAGAAACTTCAAAAAACGGTATGAGGGGCAAAAATGAGGCTGAGTTCAGCGAATAAAAGATGTTTCCGATCAAAATTCCTAACCCTATTTCTTGTCAATCTGGTTCTCATTGCTCCTCCTGCAATAATAGGATCTGCTGAGAAAACAGAGACGTCCAGTATTCCCCTTCTTGTGGAAACGAGATGGCTGGCGGAAAACAGCAGCTCTCCCAAGCTCCGCCTCATAGACTACGGAAGGACGGCTCAAGCTTATCAAGCCGGTCATATCCCGGGTGCCGTGTTTGTCGATCGAAAAACGGTTTCAGATAAAGTTGACGGTATTCCGGGCATGTTGCCTGCTGTAGAGAGCGTTGTAGAAACACTTGAGAAAGCAGGGATAGGCAGCGACAATACCGTTGTGATCTATGACAGTGCCGGCGGATTATGGGCGTCTCGCCTCTTTTGGGCTTTGGAATACTTAGGACACAGAGATGTCCATCTTCTGAACGGAGGATGGACCCAATGGGTCCGGGAGAGGCGTGAAGTCCAGAGGGAAGCATCTGTAGTCCCACGGGGGAGTTTGACAGTTGAGCTTCAGCCTGGATCCCTTGCGACCAAAGCGTGGATTCTTGAGAATTTAAGAAATCCCGGTGGACGAGTCGTTGATGCACGATCTCCAAAGGAATACACGGGCGAAGATGCCCAGGCACGACGAGGGGGTCACATTCCAAGAGCAATCAATGTCAACTGGGTTTCTAACTTAGCAAATGATGATTCAAAGACCTTCCTGCCCAAAGACGAACTGGCTGAAATGTATGATTCTCTTGAGGTATCGAAGGATAAGGTCGTCATTACGCACTGCCAGACCGGGGTACGGGGAGCGCATACCTATTTCGTTCTGAGGCTCCTAGGGTATCCTGATGTGCGGCTCTATGATGGATCCTGGGCTGAGTGGGGGAACGCTCAGGACACCCCGATAGTTCAAGGGAAATCCTTGAATTAATGCCACGGAATGCCCGGACAGAATGATTCTGCCCCTTGTATCATAGACCTATTGTGTTGAGTCAGCAATGAACGTCAGGGGAACGCGTTGTGAAGGGCACCAATCCCTGGCACCCATAGGGTCATTCATCTGAGGGGCAGCAGCTTTGTTTATCCGGATAAAGACCGACTTCCTTTCGTCTTACCCACCGTCTTGATCGGCTGATCCTTGGCAAGGATTCACCCCTCCATCAACACCTTACCTAGACCGGGATGAACCGCGTTTTCATCGCGCAGTCCGGGTTTCTTTACCCTCGAACGACTCAGGAAGGGGTGAAGAAATAGCAAAATATGTCGATGAAGGAAAAGGGGGGTGTCTTTAGTCTGTGAAAGGAAAGCAAACCATCCACGCCCAGAGGGTCTGACCTCGATCCATCCCCAGCGGGGAGGATCGATGACGTATGGGAGGGTTGGGGTATGGGGGGGTTGGAAAAATCTGAAACCCCGAGGGTTTCTAGATTTCATCAATCCATGACATTCCTTCCCGACAACCCCCCCGCCCTCTGAGCACGACCACAAGATGTGGTTTGATACGTTAGAATCAAAGGTTTTCGGGTTCATAACGGATCTTTTTGGAAAGCATAAGGGGACCAAGAAAAATGAAAGACTGGGTGAAACCGTATATTCTTCAGAGAACTGGCGAATACGTTGACGATTTGGTGAAGGATGGATCTGAAAAGGAACAATGGCTGGCCCTAAAGTCCAAGGCGTTGGAAGACGAAGAAATCGCGTACTATGAGCTGACCTCTTATCTGAATTGTCATTTTGGCAGTTATATGAGCGACTCTCAAGAGTTCTTCTACACGGTATTCGGTTCTGTTCTAGCGGACCTTCCGGAACAAGTCTTCAAGGACCTCTGCGGTATGAAGAACGTGTTCTTCACGTATAATTCAAAACCGGGAGGAGAAGTAAAAGCGTTCGAACTAGAGCATGATATTACCCAGGGAAACCAACAGATCGTGACCTTTTCATACAGTTCAGGTTCTCTGCCCAAAATGGTTCTAAGGGGAGAAATCGTTCACAACTTGGCGCATGTCTATAGTGATCCGGGAGGCGTTGTTGAGGGGGAAGACCAGATTGACTCAATCGCACTCGAATGGGGATTCGAGAAAGAACTAAAGGCCGTCAAGGAACACAACCGAGAAATGGAATCCGAAAAAAGACGGCATCCCTCTGTAATAAAAACAAGGGTGATTCCCTCCCAGACACCAGGATCTCCTCTGCTCATTATGAAAGGGAGAACGATATCTGAAAAAACGGTCTATGATATAGAACCTGAAGTTACGTCCATCGGGAGGAGTACGGATAATGACATCGTCTTGAAAGATCCTCGGGTTTCAAGGCACCATGCCGAGATCCGTCATGAGGATGATGGCTACTTCCTCTGTGATTGCGCTAGCACAAATGGGACACGGGTGAATGGCCGAAAGATACAGAGAAAGAAATTGGCTGACGTGGACGTCATTGGGATTGGCCCCTTCACCCTGTCTTTCATATCAAAAGAGACATCCTGACCGAGGACAAAACCAAACGAATCCAGAACGGTTTTTCCCCTCGAATTCATCGGCCACCTCGCGCAGCCCACCCAACACCCCTACGGTCCCTCTCGTCCCCGTCGTCGTGCTCGTCCTCGTCGTCCTCGTCCTCGTCGTCCCGGTCGTCCTCGTGCTCGTCCTCGTCCTCGTCCCCGTCGTCGTCCTCGTCCTCCACAAGATATTCACCGGTTACTTCACGAACCCCCATCGACAGCAAGAAAGACCTCGTCTTTACCTCCTCAATCAGGGGTTTCACCCAGGCAATGAACTGGAGTTCGAGTTGATATCCGTCGAGTTTTTCATGATCAAATCCGTGGCTTTTGATGGTTTTCACGGAGCATTCAGTTTCGAGGACGAGGACGAGAACGAACAAGTGAGTGAGCACGAGGACGAACAAGTCCGCGGGGACGAGGACGAGAGAGATGGAAGCGGCTAGCGACTGTCGCACCAGGTTTTCTCCCTCCCGAGAGACTCAAATCCGTCTGTGCTATAATACTCTATATCAGGGTATTGTGCGTGCCACCAGTCTGGGGATTGTCTATCCTCGCCGGAAAAGGGCTGTGCCAGTTTGTGATTGCTGATTTTCGTTGGAAAGAGCGTGCAGCGTTCATCGATCTTCATCGCAAGCTCTTTCTGTTCCGTAGGACTTGAGAGGATTTGAACGATGCTTTCGCCCAGGAGGGGCACAGCTCAGGGCGTGTGCTGTCCAAAATAGGGGGTGATATCCGTGCGATGGAAAAGGATACTGACCATCGTTGCCTTGGTGATCGTCGCATTGGTTGTGGCGGCCTACGTGGTCCTCTCGATCTACGACTTCAACAAGTTCAAACCGACGATTGCCCGGGCAGTGAAGGAGGCGACAGGTCGGGAGTTGAGACTCGATGGCGACATCGATCTCAAGATCATGGGTTTCACCGCGGGGGTCTCGTTCAAGGACGTGGGTTTCCAGAATGCCCCATGGGGGTCGCGGCGAGAATTGGCCTTCACGAAGGGTCTCGAAGCCCGAGTGGCTCTCTTGCCATTGATCAAAGGCAATATTGAGATCAAACGTGTGATTCTCATGGAGCCCGATATCCTCCTGGAGACCGACGATTCAGGCAAATGGAACCTCGGGTTTGAGAGGGAAAGGAAACCCAAGGCTCCCGAAGCGAGAGAAGGGGAAACTCGGGGAGACCGGGGCGCCCTGGGGCCATTGACTGTCAACGAACTGCAAATTCGAAAGGGGCTTCTCACGTACAGAGACGGTCAATCGGGCAAGACGTACGCAGTGGAGCTGGAACGTCTGAACACCTCTGCGCCGACTCCTGAGAGTCCGATCCGTTTGAACGTGAGAGGCAAATCCAGCGGGTTGCCCTTTGAAATAAAAGCGACCCTGGGCTCACTGCTCGCCCTGACCGACCCTGATGAGCCATGGCCTGTGAAGTTGAGAGCTGAGACTCAGGGAGCCACGGTGACAGCCGAGGGGAGGATCAGGGATGTGATGAACGTCAGGGGGATAACCCTGGATGCGACTGCTGAGGTTGAGTCGATTCCCGATCTTGCCGAGCTTGGGGGGATCACAGGCGTCCCTGATCTGGGGCCTTTGCGGTGTGCTGTGCGGGTTTCTGGCTCCGCCGAGACGCTCGGACTCGATGGGATAGATCTTCAGGTTGGAACGGAGGATCTGGCTGCGGTGAAGGTTGCGGGGGCCATTCAGGATGTTCTCTCCCCGCGGGGGATCGAGCTCGATTTTGCGGTTCAGGGAAAGGATCTGGCAAACCTGGAGAAGGTCACTGGAGAAGCACTTCCGGTCCAGGGACCCTTTGCGGTCTCGGGCAAGCTCGTCGATTCTGAGGCCAAAGTCTACCGATTTTCCGACCTTAGCCTGGTCCTGGGACAGAACGATCTTCGTGGCTGGATGGATGTGCACCTGGCCGGGGAGCGGCCAAGGGGAGCGGCTGATCTCTCATCGAAGAAACTCGACCTGCGGCCGGTTTTGACTCCCGAGGTCGTAGAGCGAGTGGGAATCGGGAAGCTGCCAGATCTCGGGCCTTT